>CAKTFL010000104.1 GCA_934555855.1 uncultured Sphingomonas sp.
GACGGCGGACGAAGCGCAGTCGATGATCGACCGCTATTTCGAACGCTTCCCCGGCATCAACCGCTACATCGCCGAAACGCTGACCGGGGTGCGCGAGCGCGGCTTCACCACCACCCTGTTCGGCCGCAAGACCCATTTTCCGCGCATCAAGAGCCGCAACCAGGGCGAGCGCCAGGGTGCGGAGCGCGCGGCGATCAACGCGCCGATCCAGGGCACGTCCGCCGACATCATCAAGCGGGCGATGCTCCGCATGAACCCCGCACTTGCCGAGGCGGGGCTGGTGCATGTCAGGATGCTGCTGCAGGTCCATGACGAACTGGTGTTCGAGCTGCCCGAGGGCGATGTCGAGCGTGCCCGCCCGGTGATCGAGCGCGTCATGGCCACGGCTGCGGAGCCGGCGGTAAAGCTGTCGGTGCCACTGGGTGTCGAGATCGGTACCGGCCCGAGCTGGGGCGCGGCGCATTGATCCACCTTCCGGTTGCCCAGAGCTGGTCGAATGGCCGCTTTGCCTTTCCGGTGTTGCAAGGAGAAGGACAGGATTTCGACAAGCTCAGCGCGAACGGTGGTGGGCGTGGCTGAACAGTCCAGGGACATGGCTACCCTCGCCAAGGGTGGCCGCACCAACATCGCCGGCTTCGTCCTGCGGCTTGCCGCGCGTATCCCGTTCCTGTTCATCGCGGGTCGCATCTACGGTCCCGATCGGGTCGGCCGCTTCGCCATTGCGGTGGTGGTGGTGGAGCTTGCTGCGCTGCTCGCCACCCTAGGGTTGAAGCGTGGGCTCGCCCAGGCGCTGGCGAAGGCGGACCGGCCGCATGTCTGCGTGGCGTGGGACGCGATGGCAGTGGCGTTCGTCGCGTCGATGATCGCCAGCGGCGTGCTGATCGCCATGCCGGAGATCATGTACCCGAACACTGCCATCGTCGGGTTGGACCGCTGGCTGCCCTGCATCATCTTCGCCAGCGCGTGGTCGGACGTCAGCCTGGCCGCGCTTGCCTATCGCCACGACGTCAAGGCTACGGTGCGCGCACGGGCGGTGGTGGAGCCGTGGACGATCTCGCTCGCGGCCTGGGCATTTTCCTTCTACTCCATTCGCGACGGGCTGGTCCTGTCCTATGTCGCCTCGATGATCGCGGCCCTGATCGCGAGCCTTGTTCCGTTCCTTCGCAGCTATGGCGTGCCGAGTGGCTGGTCGCCGCACATCCGACCGCTGTTCGCACTCGCCCGCGCCAATGCGCCGCTTGCCGGGGCCGATGCGCTGGAATGGGGTAGCCGCAATGTCGACCGCTTCATCCTGGGCGTGATGTTCGAGCCGAAGATCGTCGGCATCTATTACATGGCGCAGCAGGTGGCGTCGCTGCCACAGAAGCTGAAGACGAGCTTCGACCCGATCCTGGGTCCGGTGGTTACCGAGAGCCTGGCGCGGAACGACCGGGCAGCGGTTGCGAACCAGGTGCGCCAGGTCGCCTTCTGGATCATGGCCGCGCAGGGGTGCCTGGCGCTGATGGGATCGATCCCAGGCGAGGCGGTGATGGGTGTCGTCGGGCCGCAATTCGTGGCCGGCACCGCCGCACTCGGGTTCCTGCTAACCGCCGAGGTGCTTGCCTCGACAGGCGCGGTGAGCGAATCGGCGCTGGTTTACATCGCTCGCCTCAGGAACCTGTGGATTTCGGCGGCGATGCTGGTCGTCCAGGTTGCGCTCAGCCTTGCCCTGATCTTCGCCATGCGCTGGGCGGGCTGGCCGCCCAATTACCAGGCGGCGGGACCGGCGATCGCGCTGATGATATCGGTCGCACTTACCTCCGTGTTCAAGGCGCAGCTGTTGTCGGGGCTGCTCGGCGCGGTCGTCAATCCGCTGCGCTGGCCGCTGCTCTGGGCGGCGCTGGCTGCAATCGTGGTGGGATCGCTGTTCACGGCACTGCCGAAACGGCTGGAATGGCTGGAGCTTGCCGGCGGCGAGCCGGTCATCGCCGGGACCTATCTGTTCGTGCTGTGGCGCTGGGCGTTCGGGCCGTCGGATCGCGCCCTGTTCGGCTCCATGCCCAAGACAGAAGAGGCTACCCTGCCCCACCAGGGGGCAAGGGTGCCGTAGAAGTCGTGGCTCCCGTGCTGACGGGAGCAATGGCCGATCAGTGCCGGAAGTGGCGCATTCCGGTGAACACCATGGCGAGCCCGGCCTGATCGGCGGCGGCGATCACCTCTTCGTCGCGGATCGAGCCGCCCGGCTGGATCACCGCCGTTGCCCCCGCTTCGATCGCCGCCATCAGGCCGTCGGCGAACGGGAAGAAGGCGTCCGACGCGACCGCCGAGCCGATCGTGCGCGGCTCGGCCCAGCCGGCCTTCTCAGCCGCGTCCTTCGCCTTCCACGCAGCGATCCGGGCGGATTCAAGGCGATTCATCTGACCCGCGCCAACGCCGGCGGTGGACCCGTCCCGGGCATAGACGATCGCGTTCGACTTGACGTGCTTGGCCACGGTCCAGGCGAACAGGCAATCCTGAAGCTCCCGATCGGTGGGCGCGCGCCGGGTCACGATCTTCAGCTGGTCGCGCGTCACCCGACCGAAATCGCGCTGCTGCACCAGCGCGCCGCCCGCGATGATCGTCGTCGACAGCCCCATGCGCGCCGGGTCGGGCAGCTCGCCGGTGAGCAGCAGGCGCAGGTTCTTCTTGCGCGCGAACACCGCCCGCGCGCCCTCGTCGGCATCGGGTGCGGCGACAACCTCGGTGAAGATCCCCGCCATCGCTTCCGCTGTTTCGGCGTCCAGCGGCCGGTTGGTTGCGATGATTCCGCCGAATGCCGACACGCTGTCGCAGGCGAGCGCTGCCCGATATGCCTCAACCAGCGTGTCCGCGCTGGCGACGCCGCAGGGATTGGCGTGCTTGACGATCACCACGGTCGGCGGTCCGTCCCGGAACTCCGACACCATTTCAAGCGCGGCGTTGGCGTCGTTGTAGTTGTTGTAGCTCAGCTCCTTGCCCTGGAGCTGTACCGCCTGGGCGATGCCACGCGCCGCCGGGCCGGCAGCCGAGTACAGCGCAGCGAGCTGATGCGGGTTCTCGCCATAGCGCAGCGTCGACACCAGCCGGGTCGCCATCACGCGCACCGGCGGAAAGATTTCCTGCTGGTCGACCCGGCTGAACCAGCCCGAGATCGCAGCGTCATAGGCGGCGGTCGCCGCGAATGCCTTGGCCGCGAAGCGGCGGCGCTCGTCCAGCGTCGTCTCCCCGCGCGCGGCGACGTCGTAATCGGCGGGATCGGTGACGATCGCGACGTAAGCGTGGTTCTTCGCCGCCGAGCGAACCATGGAGGGGCCGCCAATGTCGATGTTCTCGATCACCTCGTCGCGCTCCGCGCCCTTTGCGACGGTCGCCTCGAACGGGTAAAGGTTCACCACCACCAGATCGATCGCGCCGATCCCATGCGCCTCCATCGCGGCTGCGTGGGCGGGGTCGTCGCGCACGGCCAACAGGCCGCCATGCACGGTCGGGTGGAGCGTCTTCACCCGCCCGTCCATCATCTCCGGAAAGCCGGTCAGCTCCGACACATCCTTCACCGCCAGCCCCGCCTCGCGCAGCGCCCGCGCCGTGCCGCCGGTGGAGACCAGCTCCACGCCCTTGTCGGCCAGGGTTCTGGCAAGATCCACCACCCCCGTCTTGTCGGACACGGACAGCAGCGCGCGGCGGATCGGAACGGTGGTCATGGCAACTCCGGGAGCGGGACAGATTGCGACCGGCTCCTAGGCCGTGGGCGGACTGGGAGCAACGCCGCCATGGACTTCCCCGCCCGGCATGAGGCAGGGAGGAGCGATGCCGCGCGTACCCCTGTTCGCTCCGCTTCTGGCCGGGGCCGCCTCGGGAGACCGGCTGCGTGCCAGCCTGGGCGCGATGCTGGGCATCGCGGTGACGGCGCTGGTCTGTGTCGGAATTCCCTATCTCTGGCCGGCATGGCCCTGGCTGGTGGCGCCGATCGGCGCGTCGGCCGTGCTCGTATTTGCCGTGCCGGCAAGCCCGTTGGCGCAGCCCTGGCCGGTGATCGGCGGCAACGTCATTTCGGCGCTGGTCGGCGTGCTGGCCGCGCAGCTGGTGCCCGGGCCCGTAGCGGCTGCAGCGCTAGCGGTGAGCGGGGCGATCATGATTATGTCTCTCGCGCGCTGCCTGCACCCGCCGGGCGGCGCGGCGGCGCTGACCGCGGTGATCGGTGGCCCGGCGGTGACCGGGGCCGGCTGGTCGTTCGCGTTCGTGCCGGTCGGCCTCAACTCGGCGCTGCTCGTCGTGATCGCGCTGCTGTTCCACCGCTGGTCGGGTCATAGCTATCCGCATCGTCCCGCGCCGCCGTCCCCGGCGGTCGCGCCGACGGGCATCGCCTTCACCACCGAAGACCTGGACTGGGCGCTAGCCGAGCTGGGCGAGACGTTCGATGTCGACCGGGAGGATCTGGAGGCGATCGTGCGGCGGGTGGTAGCCCACGCCGCCGAACGGCCTACACCGCCCGCTTCATTACCCAGCTGACCGTCGCGCCGCCTGCCGGTGCTTCACCTGACACGACCAGCTGCTGCGTCGCGACCGGCCGGCCATCGGCGTCGATCCAAAGGCTATCCTCGATCGCCAGCGCGCCGCCGCGGCAGCGGAACTGCCACAAAAGCCCGCCCGGCAGCCGCAGAATGGCGGCCATGCCATCGGCAGTCGGCAATGCTTGTACCCCGGCACCCAAGTGGAAGCGTATCGCGAAAGGCACGGTGCTCGTCCGCCGCTTGCGCCCGATGGGCAGCAGCTGGTCCTCCGCACGCAACTCGCGTCCGTCGCCCGACAGCATGAGCTGGCGTCGATGCTGAAAGCCGAAGCGGCGGGCATAGCCGTCATGGCTCGCCTCGATCCGGCTGGCATGTTCGCTTTCCAGCCGCGACAGCTCCACCTCCGCCACGCCCCGGCCCAATGTGCCGTCGGGGTGGATGGCGGTGGAGTTGCTGTCGGCCAGCACCAGCGTCGAATGGGCAGCGGTGGTGCGTAGTCCTTCGGCGATCTCGCGCGGCAGCTGCGGCACGGCCGCGCGCGCGCCGCCGCAATTGACCACGATCCGCGCCGGCCCGTCCGACAGCTCGAAGGCCAGGGTGGAGGCGCAGCCGCCCTCGACCACCCGCGCCACCGGCGGGGGCGCGGCGTCGACGATCAGCACCGTACTGCCCGCAGCCAGCCGCTGATAACCCCAGTCACGCGCCTGGCGGAGTGGGCGGGTACGCACCCGGCTCGCCTCGATCACCGCCGCGACCGCGTCGGCGGACACCGGGCCGCCGCCTTGCCAGCTCGACAGGCCGCGGTCGCCATGGGTGACGCCGAGCAGTGCGCCCACTGCCCTGCCCAGCATCGCCGCGACCGGCTCCGGGAGTTCCAGCCGCCGCGCGTCGTAGCATTGGGCGAGCGTCGACAGCAGCGCGACCGTATCGAGCAGCGTCGCCGGACTGCGCGAAACCGATCCCCCGTCGCTGAACTGCGACGCGTCGAGCGCGCGTTGCAAACCCGCTTCGCCAAACGCCTGGCGCGGCTCACCGCCGGGGATCAGCAGCCCGGCCGCGACCACGCCGCACCAGGCCGCGACCCGGCGCGCGCCCGGAGGCGCCTTGTCCGCTCCCCGATCCAGATGACGCGCACCCCGGGCGAGGGCATTCAGAACCTTGGATCGGTAGATCAGGTCGCCCGACGACAGGATCAGCGGTGCATGAGCCGTCCAGAACAGGATGCGCCGGCCCCACAGGTCGGGCCGCCATGCCTCGCCCGATACCGTGTCAGCATGGACGTCGAGCCAGCGCGCCATCAATAACTCGGCGATCGGCGCTCCCTGCGCGCGGGTGGCGACGGTGGACAGGTCCCGTAGCCAGGCGAAGCTGTGGACGTATTCCGCGAATCCGGTGCTGACGCCCGTCACGGAAAGGTTCAGGGTTTCGATCGGCTGACGCTCGCCGCGAAAGCTCACCACTCCTTCGAGCAGGGTCTGGCCGCGCGCTACATCGCCGATGATGGGGTCGTCGGGCACCGCCAGCAGCTTCAGCGGATGGCGTCCCTTCAGCCGCAGGCTGTGCAACGGCGTGCGCCAGGTGAGCTTGTGTAGCCGCTCGGCCATGCGTTCGGCGAGGCTCAGCCCCTTGTCGCCGCCCAGCCGCACGAGCCGGCGACCTTCCTCGATCGTGTCGGGCGCCTCGCCGGGCGCATCGTCCCGCTGGCTCACCCGCCCCTCAGCGAGGTGATGGCGGTCGCATAATCGGCCGGACCGTTGCGGAACACGGCCGTGCCCGCGACCAGCGCGTCGGCACCCACCCCGATGCAGCGGCGCGCCGAGTCCGCATCGACGCCGCCATCGACCTCCAGGTCGATGTCGCGCCCGGACTTGTCGATCATCGTGCGGATTGCCGCGATTTTCTTGAGCTGCGAATCGATGAAATGCTGCCCGCCGAACCCCGGATTGACGCTCATCACGAGCACCAGGTCGACCAGATCGAGCAGATAGTCGAGCATCTTGGCGGGGGTGCCGGGGTTCAGCACCACACCCGCGCGCTTGCCGAGCGACTTGATGTGCTGAAGCGTGCGGTGGATGTGCGGTCCGGCCTCGGGATGGACAGTCAGCGTGTCCGCCCCCGCCTCGGCGAACGCTTCGAGGAAGGAATCGACCGGGCTGATCATCAGATGGACGTCGAAGGGCTTGGCGGTGAGCGGCCGGATTGCCTTCACGACCGCGGGACCCATCGACAGATTGGGAACGAAATGCCCGTCCATGACGTCGATATGGATCCAGTCCGCCCCCGCCGCGTCGATCGCGCGTATCTCCTCGCCCAGCCGGGCGAAGTCGGCGGACAGGATGGATGGTGCGATGCGAACGGGCTTTGCGGGCATGGAGGGGATGTCTGTAACGCCCCCGAACGCCCCCGCAAGTCAGGCTTTACGGATCAGACGCGCGATGAAGAAGCCGTCGCACCCGCCCTGATCCGCGAGCAGGCCGGGCAGGGTCCTGACATACGGCCCTTCCTCGCCCCGGACGGCGTCGGCGAACAGGCCGGGCAGGCTGTCACGCAGCCGGCCGTCGAGCCGATAATCTCCTCGCGCGGCCAGAAAGCTTTCGAGTTGGCGCTCGCCCTCCTCCGGCTCCAGCGAGCAGGTGGCGTAAACCAGCGTGCCCCCCGGCCTCACCCATTCCGCCGCTCGCGCGAGGATGCGCGCCTGTAGCGCCGCCATCTCCGTGACGATGCCTGCACGCGCACGGTGGAGCACGTCGGGATGGCGGCGGAAGATGCCGGTCGCGCTGCATGG
>CAKTFL010000105.1 GCA_934555855.1 uncultured Sphingomonas sp.
CCTTCAGCGCGCGGATCCAGCCCTTCTCTGAGACCACAACGGTGATGGGCTCGCGCTCGATGAAGGCGTCGGTGAAATCGGCGACGGGACGGTCCTTGACCTCGGCAAACGTGGTGCGGCGCTTGCCCAGGGCCGTTTCCGGCCCGAACGTCTTGCGGACCTCGCCGATCTCGCGCTTCACCTTGCCCCACTGACGGGCTTCCGAACCCAGCAGCGCCTCGACCTTGGACTTCTCCTCGCTGAGCGTGTCGTGCTCGCGCCGGATCGCGATCTCCTCCAGCTTCGCCAGCGCCCGCAGCCGGATGTTCAGGATCGCCTCGGCCTGCACGTTCGTCAGGTCGAAGCGCCGGATCAGCTCGGCCTTGGGGTCATCCTCCTCGCGGACGATGCGGATGACCTCGTCGAGGTTGAGGAAGGCGATCAGCAGGCCGCCGAGAACCTCGAGACGGCGGTCGATCGCCGCCAGCCGGAACCGGGCGCGCCGCACCACCACCTCGCGGCGGTGGTTCAGCCATTCCCGCAGCACCGGCGCGAGGCCCAGCACCTGCGGCACGCGGCCGTTGCGTGGCACGATGACCGGCGCGTTGCGCAGCGAGGTTCCCTGGTAGGGCGCGGGCAGCGCATCGGCGCGCACGGTGAAGCGCTGGCCGATCGTCTGGTCGGTGACGCGCGGCGTGGCGGTCGGCTGGCCGTCCCCGCCGAACGCGGCCGCGCGGATCGTCGTGCCGAGCGGCAGCGTCACCGGCCCGGCATAACGGCGCGAACGGGCAGTCGGCGCCTTGCCGTCGAGCGTGTAGCGCAGGGTGCCGCCCGGTGCTTGTGCCGATAGCGCGACGGTTGCCCGCTTCGCCCGCAGCGCCTCGCCGCGCGTACCCTCGATCCGGTAGTTCACGGCAAAGGCGCTGTCCGCGACCTCCACCCCCGCGCGGCGCCACCGTGCCATCTGAGGCCGCAGCCGAGCGGTGAAGCCGGCGAAATCGCGCGGCGCGCTCGACCAGGTCGTCTCCGCCAAAGCGCCGATGCGCGGAAACACGACATGCTGAACCTGGAACGGCGTGGAAAGATATTCGGCCCAGGCATTGCCTTGCGCGCCGAGGACATGCCGCGCCTTGTCCGGGGAGATGCCGGCGGGCATCGGCTCATAGGCATAGACGTCGGCCAGCGTCTGGATCGACAGCCGGCCCGGCGGCTCGTCGCCCCGGTCGCTCTGCAAGCTGTCGAGGTACAGGATGGGCGCGGGCGACAGCACCACGTCATGGCCCTGATTGGCGGCATCCACGGCACCCTTTTCACCGCGCCAGGACATGACGGACGCGGACGGCGGCAGGCCGCCTTCCAGAATCTCGTCCCAACCGATCAGGCGACGGCCCTTGGCCGCCAGATAGCGGCCGAACGTGTCTATCAGCCAGCTCTGCATCCCGTTCTCGGTGGCGATGCCGAGCTGCTTCATCTGCGCCTGCACGGTGGGCGAGCGCTCCCACTGGTCCTTCACCGCCTCGTCGCCGCCGAGATGGATGAAGGTGCCCGGGAACACGTCGATCAGCTCGTCCAGCACGCCCTCGACGAACGCGACGCCCTTGGGGCCTGGATCGATCAGATAGGGATTGACGCCCCAGTCGTGGCTGACGACCGGCGTGTCGCCCATGACGCCGAGTTCCGGATAGGCGGCGACCAGTGCCTGGGCATGGCCGGGCAGGTCGATCTCCGGCACGATCGTGATGCCGCGCCGGGCGGCATAGGCGACCAGTTCGCGCAGCTCCGCCTGGGTGTAGAAGCCGCCGACGCGCTCGGTGGGCGCGGGGCCGCCGGTCGTGGGCGCCTGACGCCAGGCGCCGATCTCGGTCAGCTTGGGGTAGCGCTTCACCTCGAACCGCCAGCCCTGATCGTCCGACAGGTGCAGGTGCAGCGTGTTGAGCTTCACCGCCGCCATTTGGTCGACGATCAGGTGCAACGAGGGCAGCGGATGAAAATGCCTGACCGTGTCGATCATCAGCCCGCGCCAGGCGAAGCGGGGGGCGTCGGTGATCGTCATCGCGGGCACGTGCACCGACTTGCCGAACCGCGCATCGGGGCTGAGCAGCTGCGCCAGGGTCATCGAGCCATGCACCAGTCCGGCTCGCGTCGCGGCGGTGACGACGATGCCACGCCGGTTCACCGTCAGCCGGTATCCTTCCGCGCCGCCTACCGCCGCATCGCGCACCAGCCTGATGACGCCCTCGCCCGGCCCCGTTCGAATGGTGAGGCCACGAGCCTGGGCGACATGTTCGGACAGCAGGCGGGCGGTATCGGCCACCTCCGCATCGCCATCGGCAAAGCCGATACGGGCAGCAGCGCCGATCGTGACGCCGCCGGACCCGCGCTTCACCTGCGCCGGCAAGGGGAGGAGAGCCGTACTCCGCGGGGCAGTCGCTGCCGCTGCCGGCACTGCCAGCACCAGCACCATGGCGGACATGACGGCCGCTCCCGCCGTGTCTGATGACCTCACCATCGCCGATGCTCCCTTTTCCTGATCTTTGCAGACGAGTGTAACCAATGTAAGTCCACTTGCAAGCGCACTGGACGGACGGAAGCGAGGACATGATCCTTCACGCTCCGCCACGCATACCAATCTGGATCATGGGAGGGTCGGATTGCCGCAAGGGGACAGTTTGGCTAGGCTGGGCCGCGTGATAGAGACCCGCTCGGCCGCTCGCGGTGGCCGCTCGGGTTACGGCGGGGGAGCGGGTGTTGACCTTTTCGGAGCAGATCGGCCAGTTCCGTCCGGGCAACCCGTCGCCGCTCTACCTTCAGTTGCAACAGCTCATCCGGGATGCGATCGGCGGCGAGCTGCTGGCGCAGGGCGATGCCATCCCTGCCGAGCGGGATCTCGCGACCGAGTACGACATCTCGCGCATCACCGTTCGCAAGGCGATTGGCGGGCTGGTGGAGGAGGGGCTGCTGACCCGGCGGCGCGGCGCGGGCACCTTTGTCGCAGGGCGGGTGGAAAAGAGTTTTTCCAAGCTGTCCTCTTTCTCCGAGGACATGGCCGCGCGCGGGAAGCAGGCGTCGAGCAGCTGGATCAGCCGCTCGGCCGGCACCGTCGATCCGGAAGAGTCCATGTCGCTCGGCCTGTCGCCGGGGGCGCCGGTCTATCGCTTTCATCGCATCCGCTATGCCGACGACCAGCCCATGGCGCTCGAGTTCACGACTATCGCGGGCTATTGCCTGCCGGGCGTTGGCGCGGTCAGCGACAGCCTGTATTCGGCACTGGAAAAGGCGGGCAATCGCCCGGTACGTGCGCTGCAACGGCTGCGCGCGGTGCCGTTCGGGCCAGACCATGCGCGGATGCTCGGCCTCGACACCGGCCAGCCGGGGCTGCTGATCGAGCGCCGCGCTTTCCTCAAGGACGGGCGGGCGGCCGAGTTCACCCGGTCCTATTACCGGGGCGACAGCTACGATTTCGTGGCGGAGCTGTCCGACCCCTGAGCGCGAACAAGCGCTCCGCCCAGAACCATGGAGCAGTGCAATGAACCGCCGGCACTTCCTGCTTTCCGGCGCGGCGGGCGTTGCCTCGCCGGCGTTTTCCCGTGCCCGACGCGAGGAGATGGAGGGCGGGGCCGGCGCCCTGCCGATGCCGGCGCCCTCCCATGCGCTGCCTGCGCCCCTGCCGGTCGTTGATCCGAGCCGGATGCGACTGGAGCGGGGATGGCTCTTCCACGAGGGCGACGTGCCGGTCGCGCCGCCTGCCGACCATCACGAGACCTATCTCAGCGTCAAGGCGGGCAACGCGCCCGGCGCGGCCGCCCCGGCCTTTGACGACAGCGACTGGACGCCGGTGCGGCTGCCGCATGACTGGGCGGCGGCGCAGCCCTTCGTGCAGACGGCAAACATCTCGCAAGGGTACCGCCCGCGTGGGATTGGCTGGTATCGACGCACTTTGACGCTCGATCCCGCCGACCGCGGCAAGCGCATTGAGCTGCATTTCGACGGGATCGCCACGCACGCCACGGTCTGGATCAACGGCAGCGAGGTCGCGCACAGCTGGTCGGGCTATACCAGCGTCGTGATCGACATGACCCCCTTCGCCCGCTTCGGCGAGGAGGAGAATGTGATCGCGATCCGCGTCGACGCGCAGGCGATGGAGGGATGGTGGTACGAAGGTGCCGGCCTTTACCGCCATGCGTGGCTGGTCCGCCGCGCGCCCGTGTCGATCGCCACGGACGGGGTGCATTGCGACCCGCGCAAGGGTGCCGGCGGCTGGCGGGTGCCGGTTGCCGTGACGCTGGACAACGTCTCGCGCAAAACGGCTGGCATCGCGGTGCAGGCACGGCTGCTCGACCCACACGGCCGCCTTGTCGCACAGGTTGCCACGGACGCCAGCGTGGCGCCGCTCGAACAGGCCATCGCCACTCTTGAACTGGGCGCGGGCAGCGTGACGCTGTGGTCCGTGGAGCGGCCGACGTTGTACACGGTCGCGGTCGCCGTGGTCCGCGACGGGCAGGTCGTGGACGAGAGGCGTGTTCCCGTCGGCTTTCGCACCATTCGGTTCGATGCGGATCGCGGTTTCTTCCTCAACGGGCGTCCGGTGAAGCTGAAGGGCGTGTGCCTGCATCAGGATCATGCCGGGGTCGGCGTCGCGGTGCCCGATACATTGCTGGCATGGCGGCTCGGGCGGTTAAAGGAGATGGGCTGCAACGCCATCCGCTGCTCCCATGGCGCGCCAGCGGCTGAGCTGCTGGACCTTGCCGACCGGATGGGCTTCCTCGTGATGAACGAGAACCGCCGCTTCAACCCGGCGCCCGACTATCTCGCCCAGCTGCAATGGCTGGTGCGGCGCGACCGCAACCATCCCAGCGTGATCCTGTGGTCGGTGTTCAACGAAGAACCGATGCAGGGCAGCGAGGCGGGTGTAGAAATGGTGCGGCGCATGGCGCACGCGGTTCATATTCTGGACGACAGCCGGTCGGTGACGGCGGCGATGAACGGGTCGTTCTTCGATCCCGTCAGCGTGTCGAGCGTGGTCGATGTGACCGGGTTCAACTATTACCAGAACGACTACGACAGGTTTCACCAGCTTTATCCGACCCGGCCGATCACGAGTTCGGAGGATACCAGCGCCTATGAAACGCGCGGCGCCTACGCGAGCGATGCGGCGGCGCACGTCATGACCTCCTACGACACTGACGTGACGAGCTGGGGCGATACCCATCGCACGACGTGGAAGAAGATCGCCGAGCGGCCCTTTGTCGCGGGCGGGTTCGTGTGGACCGGCTTCGACTATCATGGCGAGCCGACGCCACATGACTGGCCGACCATCGCCAGCTTCTTCGGCATCATGGACTTGTGCGGGTTCGCCAAGACCGCGTTCGACATCCGCCGCGCGCAGTGGCTGGACCACAGGGCCATGGTGGCGATCGCTCCGCACTGGACCTGGCCGGGCCGCGAGGGACAGCCGATCCGGGTGTTCGTGTCGAGCAATGCGGAGGAGGTGACGCTCAGCCTCAACGGCCGGGTCATCGGCACGCAGCGAGTCGACCGCAACATGGGCGTGGAATGGTCCGTGCCCTATGCTCCCGGCCTGATCGCGGCGGTGGCGCGCAGGGATGGCCGGATTGTCGCGACCGCCGCGCAGGAAACCGTCGGTGCCCCCGTGGCCCTCCGCCTCACCCCCGCACGCGACGTGATGGCCGGGGACGGCGAGGACGTCCAGCCGGTCACCGTCGATGCGGTCGACGCGTGGGGGCGGCATGTCCCGATCGCAAATCTTCCGGTCCGCTTCACCGTTGCGGGCGCCGAAATCATCGGCCTCGGCAATGGCGATCCAAACAGTCATGAGCCCGAGCAGGGCGATGCCCGCTCGCTGTTCAATGGCCTGGCGCAGGTGATCCTGCGCGCCGGGCAGGGGCGGGGGCGCGCCGTGCTGACCGCGACCGCACCGGGCGTCCGTGCGGCGCGGCTGACGATCAGTCGCACGGCCGCCCCGCCGGTGGCGCAGGTGCCGGCGACCGTGCGGGTTCAGCGGCTGGCGGACTGGCGTCGCTCGCCCGGCTTTCCCGCTCGCCCTTCACCAGACCTCGCGCCTGAAGAGGGCGACAACAACAGCTGGGCGTTCGTCCGTGCCGGGGTCCCCGCACGTGCCGACGACGGCGCGCGCTGGCGCGTGTACCGGACTGCGGTGGCACCTTGGCGGCGGGTCGCGGCGGTGGGCGGCGTTCTTCGCTTCGACGCGGTGCAGGGTCGGGCGGAGCTATGGGTCGACGGGCGCAAGCTTGCCGACAAGGCCGATGCCGCCATCGGGCCGCTCACCGCGATGCTGCCGCCCGGCGAGGGACGCCGCCGGATCGCGCTGCTGGTGGAGGCGGCGGCCGGCGCGCCGTCGGGGATCGTCGGCCCGGTTACGCTCGCGCCGCGCTGAGGCGGACGCTCAGCCGGCGAGTGTCCGCAGCGCAGCCTCGTCGGCGAGCAGGTGGAGAATGCCCGGCGCGGGCCGCGCCACGGCCCGGATTCCCAGGGCCGCCAGCGCGCGCTCATCCGCCTTGTCCGCATCGGCCAGGGCCAGTCGCAGGCGGCCGTGGTGGCGCGAACGCTGGGCGATATTGCCCGCGCCGCCGAGCGCGTCGAGAAGCGATGGGGTCAGTCCCAGTTCCGCAGCCGCGGTCACGGTTGGCGAGGCGACCGGGGCTGCGCCGCCGGCCTTCACCGCGTCGCGGATCTCGTCCGCGACCATGTCCGCCATCGGTCCCAGCACGACCTGAAGCGCGGTGTCGGACGGGCGGATCACGCCGCGCGCGCCCAACGCCTTCAGCGCCACCTCGTCCACGGCGGACTGGTCACGGACCACCAGACGCAGCCGGGTGGTGCAGTCGCCCACCGACTGGAGGTTGGCCGCCCCGCCCAGCGCCCGCGCAAAGGCGGCACCGCGCGTGCCGGTGCTTTCTGCGGTTTCTGCGGGCGCCTCGGCGGGCAGCGCTTCACGGCCGGGAGTCGGCAGGTCGAAGCGCCTGATGAACAAGCGGAACAGCCCGTAATACAGCGCCGCCCAGACCAGCCCGACAGGAACCAGCAGCAACGGCCGCGTCGCCCGGCCGAAGTTCAGCAGGTAATCGAGCAGCCCCGCCGAAAAGCCGTAGCCCAGCCTGACGCCGAGCGCGTTCATCACCGCCTCCGCCGTACCCGTCAGCAGCGCGTGGAGCGCGTACAGGGCGGGCGCCAGGAACATGAAGCTGAACTCGATCGGTTCGGTCACGCCGGTCAGGAACGACGTCAGCGCGAGGCTGAGC
>CAKTFL010000106.1 GCA_934555855.1 uncultured Sphingomonas sp.
GAGCAAGGGCGAGCAGGCTGGCGGCGAGGGCAAAGCGGATCGGTGAAGGATGCATGTCGCTCCTCTAGCGAACACGCGCCGCCTGTCGATGTCGATCGCGTGCCGGTCCGGGAGGCCGTTTGTAGTCAGCTGCCCAACTCATTCCGAACACGCGGTTTCCTTAATTAGGTTAACAATCTGCAGGGTGTTCGCCCCTCACAGCGCGCGCTAGGATTACGCCATGCCCGATGAACGCGACACGGCCGACCTGTTGCGTCGCCTTGCTTTGACCCAGCATCGCGCTGCCGAATACGAGCGCGCGAACGAAGCGCTTCGTGCCGGCGAAGCCAGGCTCCGGACGCTGTTCGACGCCATCGATCAGGGGATGGCGGTCGTCGAAATAATATATGGCGAGGATCACCAGGTCGTCGACATGATCTTTCGTCAGGTAAACAGTGCCTATGAGCGCATGGCCGGCATCCGCGATGTTGTCGGCCGGTCGGTTCGCCAGGTGTTTCCCGATAGCGAGGACGTCTGGCTGGACAGCTACCGGCGCGTCGCGATGACAGGCGATCCCGTCCGGGTTGAGGACCATCGGCGTGACGTCGATCGCTGGTTCGACGTGTTCTTTTCCCGGATCGACGACCTTGGCTGCTTCGTCGCGACCGTCTGCAACGACATCACGGAGCGCAAGCGCGCCGAGGAAGCATTGCGTGCAAGCGAGATGCGGCAGGCGTTTCTTCTTACCCTGGGCGACGCCATGCGGGCACAGGCGACCGCGAGCGGCAAGATAGAGGTCGCGGCCTGTTATCTGGGAGAGCAGCTCGACGCATCTCGGGTTCTCTATGGGGAATATGATTGGGATCGCGGCGTCGCCGACATCTTCGGCGGCTGGTTTGCCGACGGCGCGCGATCCTTCCCTACCGTCATGCGGCTGGAGGAGTATGACGGGGAAGTCCTGAACGATTTGCGGGCTGGTCGGACCGTGCGGGTCGACCATGTCGGCCTTCTGGTCGAGGAGCCAGCCTATGCGGCGATTGCCGATGTGGGCGTGCAGGCGCTTCTCAGCGTACCCCTGATCGTCGACGGCAGGTTGGCGGTGAACGTCAGCATCCACCAGCATGAGCCGCGCCGATGGACCGATGACGAAGTCGCGCTAGTCCAGGAGGTCGCTGAACGGCTATGGGCGGAAGTCGTGCGCGCCCGTGCGGAGGCAGCGTTGCGCGCGAGCGAAAAGCGGTTCCGGGCACTGGTCACCGCCGGCACCTATTCCGTCTATCGCATGAGCCCGGACTGGCGGATCATGTACCAGCTGGACAGCCAGACCCTGGCCAACACGTCCGACCCGATCGTCGACTGGACCGACAAGTACATACTCGACGAGGACCGGGACGAGGTTCGTGCCGCGATCGACCAGGCGATCGGCACCAAGTCCCTGTTCGAGCTCGAGCATCGGGTCCGCAGGGCCGATGGCGGCGTCGGGTGGGTGTTGTCGCGTGCGGTGCCGTTGCTCGATGATGACGGCGCGATCGCCGAATGGTTCGGTGCGGGTTCGGACGTTACCGAACGACGCGCGACGGCCGACAGGCTGAGGGGAGTTGAGGACCGGCACCGCGAAGACCTGGAACGGCAGGTCAGGGAACGCACGTCCGAACTCAAGGCCGGCCGCGATCTTCTCCAGGCGACCATGGACAGCTCGCTGGACATGATCCAGGTCTTCGAGGCGGTCCGGGACGATGCCGGCGGGGTCGTGGATTTCCGATGGGTCCTCAACAACCATGGTTCGGAAAGCAGGCATGGCGACGTACGGGGCGAGAGCCTGCTGGAGCGCAATCCCGGCGTGGTCGCGGAGGGTATATTCGACGCGTTCAGGCGCGTGACCGAGACCGGCATGCCCGAGCAGGCGGAGCGCCACTACATTCACGAGCAGTTCGACGGCTGGTTCTACCAATCGGTAGTCAGGCTGGGCGACGGGGTCGCGACCACCACCAAGGAGATCAGCGACTGGAAGGCGGCGCAGGCCGAGATACTGCTCCTCCAGGAAGAGATTGCGCAGGCGCGGCTCCGCGAAAGCGAAGCGCGCCTGGAGGCCGTGTTCGCGGCGTTGCCGGTCGGTGTCCACGTCGCCGACGAGAAGGGCCGGACGGTCCTCACCAATGCGGAGCTGAGCCGGTTCCTGCCCACGGGCGTGATACCCTCTCAAGACCCGGAACGTAGCGGCCGGTGGCGTGCCTGGGATGCGGATGGGCATCTCATCGAGCTTCACGACTTTCCGGGCGCGCGTTCCCTGCGGGGGGAAACCGTCGTGCCTGGCATCGAGATGCTCTACACGGACGACACGGGCCAGGAGATATGGACCGCGGTATCCTCCACTCCGATCCGGAACGCGCAAGGCGATATCATCGGCCAGGTCGGCGTCGTCAGCGACATCGATGCGCCGAAGAGAAATGCTGACGCCCTGCGCGCCAGCGAAGAAAGGCTGCGCCAGTTCGGCGAGGCGTCCCAGGACGTTCTATGGATGCGCGATGCGGAAAAGCTGCAATGGCAGTATCTGACGCCGGCTTTCGAAGAGATCTACGGACTAGGCCTGGAGGAGGCACTTTCCGGGGATAATTACCGCAGCTGGCTGGAGCTGATCGTACCCGAAGATCGCCCACATGCGACGGAAAACATCCGGCTGGTGCGACAGGGCGATCATGTCACGTTCGACTATCGCATCCGACGCCCGCGCGACGGCGAGATCCGCTGGCTGCGGAACACGGATTTTCCGATCACCAATGCGGCCGGTGAGGTCGTCATGATCGGGGGCATCGGTCAGGACATCACCGATGCCAAGCTGGCGCAGGAGCGGACGGAGCAGAGTGAGGAGCGGTTGCGGAGCGCGGTCGAGGTCGGCCAGCTCGGTCTGTGGGACTGGAACGTGTACACTGACCAGGTTCACTGGTCCGACGAGCACTTCCGCATGGAAGGATACCGGGTCGGGGAGGTCAAGCCGAGCTACGAGACATGGGCGGCGCGTCTTCATCCGGAGGATCGCGAGGCGACCCTGGCAGCGCTCCGCCGGGCGATGGACAACCATGAGGAGTATGTGCGCGAGTTCCGCGTCGTCCATCCGGACGGTTCGGTCCATTGGCTCTACGGCCGCGGCCGCTTCTTCTACGACGACGAGAACAAGCCCGCCCGCATGATTGGCGCCATGATCGACACGACCGCGCGGCGGGAATGGGAGGAACACCAGAAAGTGCTGATCGCCGAGCTTCAGCACCGCACCCTCAACCTGATGGGGGTGGTTCGCTCCATGTCGGAGAAGACTGCTCGCGCCAGCACCGACCTGGCTGATTTCCGCTCCCGCTTCCGGTATCGACTGGAAGCGCTGTCGCGGGTGCAAAGCCTCCTTTCCCGCCTGAAGGAGCATGACCGGGTGACGTTCGACGACCTTGTCAGGACCGAACTTACCGCCATGGGTGGAGGCTCCGACCGGGTGGCGCTGAGCGGTCCCGCGGGCGTTCGCCTGCGCTCCTCCACCGTGCAGACGCTCGCCATGGCCCTGCATGAGCTGGCGACCAACGCGGTCAAATATGGTGCGCTGGGGCAGTCGGCCGGCCGGCTCGCCATCACCTGGTCGGTCGAGCCGGAGGTTGAGGGCGGCAAGCGATGGCTGCACATCGACTGGCGGGAGACCGGGGTGGCAATGCCGCCGCCGGAATCCGCCCCAGGCGGCACCGGCCAGGGTCGTGAACTGATCGAAAAAGCCTTGCCCTACCAGCTCAGGGCCCGGACTTCATACAGGTTAGAACCGGATGGCGTACATTGTACTATCTCCATTCCCGTGTCGACCAGCACGGCGGAAGCGGAGGAACATGCCTGACCACACCCTGCAAAACTGTCGCATCCTCCTTGTGGAGGACGAGTACATGCTTGCCGATGAACTTCGATCGGAACTTGAGGAAGCCGACGCCCTCATCCTCGGGCCGGCAGGAACAATAGAGGACGCGATGGATCTGATCCGATCGGGTCAGGACATCGACGGCGGGATCCTCGACGTGAACCTCGGCGGCGAGATGGTCTTCCCGGTCGCCGATCATCTTGTCGAGCGCGGCGTGCCGTTCCTGTTCACGACGGGCTATGACGAATCCGTCATTCCGGGCCGTTTCGCCAAGATCGAGCGGTGTCAGAAGCCGGTCAACATCAAGCGGGTCAGGCAGGCGATCGGGCGCGTGATCCACGCCTGAGCTACAGACGCCGGTATCGGAAATACCAGACCTCATGGCCCTGCCGACGCGCCTTGCGCTCGTAGCGGGTTTCCGGCCAGTCGGCGGGGCGGGTCAGGAAGTCGCTGGCGCTCGCCGCCAGCCATTCGAAATCGCGGCGGCTGTTCATCACCATCATCGACCAGCGGCAATAGGTCGGGTCGTCGGTGCCCAGGCGAAACTCGCCGCCCGGCTTCAGCTTGGCGGCGATCACGTCGAGCGGGCCGTTGTTCATCATCCGGCGCTTGGCATGGCGCGCCTTGGGCCAGGGATCGGGATGGAGCAGGTAGACGCGCTCAAGGCTGGCATCGGGCAGCCGCTCGGCCACGGTCAGCGCATCGCCCATGTGCAGGCGGACATTGCCCAGGTCGCCGTCGCGAACATGGCCGAGCGCGCCGACCACGCCGTTCAGGAACGGCTCGCAGCCGATAAAGCCCGTGCCCGGCCGCGCCGCCGCCTGTCCCGCGAGATGCTCGCCCGCGCCGAAGCCGATCTCCAGTTCCAGCGGCCGGGCATCACCGAACAGGCCCGCGGCATCGAGCGGCCCCGTTTCGGGCACCGATACCTGCGGCAGCAGCTCCTCGACCAGCGTCGCCTGTCCGGCGCGCAGCTTATGACCCTGACGGCGGCCATAGAGTCGCCTGATGGTGGTGGGATCGTTCATGCCGCGCCCTGTAACCGCGCCCGCGCGCGGGAGCAAAGAGGCGGGACGGATCGTTACGCCCTTGATGAGCAAGAAAGCCAAACAGGCGGCCGGCAAGGTCGCGAAGCTGGACCGCAAGGTGACGCACAAGGTCGCCGCCCTGCGGGACACCCGACCCATGCGCTTCGCGGCGCTGATGGCGGAATGCGCCGACCAGCCGGAGCTGATCACCGCATCGATCGGGACGATCGGCGCGGGACTGGTGTCGCGCCGTCCCGACCTGATCCGCGGCGGCTCGCGGATGCTCGCGTCGCATCTCGTCGCGACGGGGATCAAGATGGCGGTCAAGCACCGCGTCGACCGCACCCGCCCCAAGCGCGCGCTTGAGGATGGCGAGCATCGTTTCGAGAAGGGAAACAGCAACGATCATGAGCTGAACTCCTTCCCGTCCGGTCACACCGCCGGCGCGGTCGCGGTGGCACGGGCGGCGTCACACGAGATCGACGGCGCGGCGGTGCCCGCCACCCTCGCCACCGGCGCGATCGCGGCGGCGCAGGCCCCGACCGGTAGCCACTATCTGACTGACGTACTCGCCGGCGGCGCGATCGGCTGGGCGGCGGAGGCGATCGTCGGCGCCGTGTTCGACCGGGTCGAGCCTGTGATCGAGCGGGCGTTCGTGCGGCGCAGAAGGGAAAGGGCAGCCGGCCGGCCGGCCTGACACGCCCGGTCTCGCTGCCCTGCGGCCTATCCGGCCCTGCTCAATTGCGCCGACAGCATCCGGACGTTGTCGAATTCGTCTTCGTCGTGATTGCCTGCCCCGGCAAAATCTAGACCCTCGATTTCTGAGAAGAGCGTGTCGCCCCGATACGTCTTCTCGCTGCCCACCGCCTGGGCATAGGCGATCGCCTTCGCGACGGCGGCGAGCGAGATGAAGATGAAGAACTCTGCCTCCTTGATGCGCTCGATCCGGGTGGAGCGGATGGTGATGCCATCGACGACGCGGCCAAGTCTCCGGCGCCGGCCGACGACGATCTTCACAAGTGATTTGACGACCGCCCAAAGTGCGCTGATCGCGAAAAGGATCACGTCGGTGATGACGAAGCCGGTCGTTCTGATGAGGGCGGCGCTCCAGCGGTTCTTGACCTTGCCGAACTGCGTCCTGAACGCGGTCTTGAGATTGAGCGATATGGCGTCCCGTCCGGCGAAAGGGCCATCGCGGGTCTGGATGCGGTAATTCCACATGCCGTATCGTTCGATCACCTCGAGTTCGCGCGGATCGAACGAGGCCCTCATCTCAAGAACGGTCAGGCGTCCCCGCCTGGTCAGTGTTCGCGTAATCTCCATGCTCGGCTCCCCGCTTGGCGGCCGGCGCGGAGATGCTGCCCAACGATGTTGGCGCGATCCCGTCCTGCCGCCGGCCCCCGATTATGCAGGCTTCGGACCATCAGGCTCTGACGGAAATTACCTTCGTGCTTCCCGGACCGCGCAGGGCATGAAAAAGCCTCCCCCGACGGTCACCGGAGGAGGCTCGTTCGCTCGACCGTGTCGCCGGTTCAGGCGGCGACCGCGGCCTTGAGCTGGTCGACCAGATCGGTCTTTTCCCAGGTGAACAGGTCGCCCGTCGCCTCGCGGCCGAAATGGCCATAGGCGGCGGTCACCGAATAGATCGGCGCGTTCAGCTTCAGATGCTCGCGAATGCCCTTGGGCGTCAGGCGGACGAGCCGGGGCAGCGCGGCCTCCAGCTTCGCTTCCTCGACGGTGCCGGTACCGTGCAGGTCGACATAGACCGACAGCGGCTCCGCGATGCCGATCGCATAAGACAGCTGGATCGTGCAGCGCTTGGCAAGGCCCGCCGCGACCACGTTCTTGGCGAGATAGCGCGCGACATAGGCGGCCGAGCGGTCGACCTTGGTCGGGTCCTTGCCGCTGAACGCGCCGCCGCCATGCGGAGCCGCACCACCATAGGTGTCGACGATGATCTTGCGGCCCGTGACGCCCGCGTCGCCGTCCGGCCCGCCGATCTCGAACGCGCCGGTCGGGTTGATGTAGATCGCGGTCCCTTCGGTGACGAAGCCGGCCGGCAGCACGTCCCTCATCACGCCCAGCACGTAATCGCGCAGCTCCGCGTACTTGCCGGCGTCGGCATTGTCGCCCTTCTCGCAATAACCGCGCTTGTGCTGCGTCGAGACGACCAGCGCGGTGGCCTTGACCGGCACGCCGTTCTCATATTGCAGCGTCACCTGGCTCTTGGCGTCGGGCTCCAGGAACGGCGCCGCTCCCGAATGGCGGTCGGCGGCCATGCGCTCCAGGATCTTGTGGCTGTAATAGAGCGTGGCGGGCATGTAGCCGGGCGTCTCGTCGGTGGCATAGCCG
>CAKTFL010000107.1 GCA_934555855.1 uncultured Sphingomonas sp.
GCTTTTCGCGCGTGTACGTCCGCGATGACGGCGCGCTGGCCATGCTGGTCATCGCCCATGGCGATACCGAGCGGGGGATGCTCGCCATCCATCGCCCGGCAACCTGCTACACCGCGCAAGGGTTTACCGTGGTCCAGCGCCCCGCCACGCCGGTAAAGCCGCCCTTTGCCAGGCTGGTGACCGACGCGATGTTCGCCGAGCGGAACGGGCGATCGGAACCCATCCTGACCTGGATGACGATCGCTGGCCGCCAGAGCGGCTTTGGCCTGTCGCAGAATGTCGCGACGATTCGCGCGGCGTGGCGCGGCGTACCGGCCGAGGGCTTTCTGGTTCGCGCATCCACGATCGGGCCCGACAATGCCGGCAGCTTCACCCTGCTTGCGAGCTTTCTCGCCGAATTGCTGGCGGCGACGCCTGCCGACCTGCGAACCAGGCTGGGCGCATGACGGCGACGCCGCCCCGCGCGATCCTGTTCACCCAGCAGATGCTGGGTCCGCACGCGCGCAAGACGGGCATGATCTTCTGGGCGGAGGCGCTCGCGCGGCGCGGCTATGACAGTTTCGCCATCACCACCCAGCTCAGCTGGCTGTCGCGCGCGGCACGCAACCCGCGCCTGTTGTCGGCAGACCCGGAGGCCATCAATCGCTGGCAGGATTATGGCGAGCGGCTGCACGGTTATGTCTGGGTGCCGCCCATTCACCCCGCGAGTCGCGGCCCGGCGGCGCTGTATCGGCTTTACCCCTGGCTGCTTCCCAACGCGATCGCCCGGCTGGTCCGGGACGCCGCGCTGGTGGTGATCGAAAGCTGCGCGGCGGTGCTGCTGTACGATCGGCTGCGCGCCCTCGCCTCGCCCGATACGCGTTTCATCTATTGCGCCAGCGACCGGCTGGGCACGGTGAACATGCACCCGATGCTGCCCGAGGCGCTCGCGCGCACCGCGCCCGGATACGATCTGGTGCGGGTTCCGGCCCAGGGCATGGCCGGTGACTTCCCCGCCGGCACACGCGTCATGGTCGCGCCGCACGGCATCGACCGCAAGGCGTTCCCGCCCGACACGCCCGACCCGTTCGACGGGCCCGGACCCCATGCCGTGGCGGCCGGCGACATGCTGTTCGACCGGGACAGCTTCGCCGTCATGCTCGCCACCCGGCCCGACATTACCTTTCACACCTTCGGCCGCATGGACCTGGGCGAGCTCGACGGGACGCCAAACCTGCGCGCGCATGGAGAGGTGCCGTTCGCCAGCCTGGTCCCTTATGTGCAGCACGCCGATCTCGGCATCGCGCCCTATCTCGACCGGCCGGGCGCGCATTACCTGGCCCAGTCGAGCCTGAAGCTGATCCAGTACCGCCATTGCCGGCTGCCCGTCGTCGCGCCCCGGTTCGCCACGGCGGCGCACCCGAACGTCATCGGCTACGATCCGGGCGCCCCCGTTTCGATCGGGACCGCACTCGATGGCGCGCTGGCGATGCCGCGCTCCGCCATCGCGACCGGCGACATTCTCGATTGGGATCAGGTGATCGCCCGTGTGCTCGTCGCCGCCGGCGTGGAAACGCGAGAGGACCGCTATTCGGCCGCGACCATGGGCGCCTGATATTCCGGCCGCTCGCCCGCGATCCGCAACGCCTGCTCCACGATCGTGCCGCAAAAGGCGCGCCAGTTGAGCTTCTGCTCGTAGCGATCCCGCGCCGCACGGCTCAGCCGCCGATAGCGCGCCGGATCGGCGACCAGCACCCCGATCGCGTCGGCGAAGTCGGTGGGCGGCGAATCGAGGGGCAGGCACAATCCGGTGACGTCGTGCTGGACGATGGTCGGGATGCCGCCAACATCGGTGGCGACCGCCGGCACGCCATGCGCGGCCGCCTCGCAGAACACATGACCATAAGCCTCCACCCGGGAGGGCAGAAACAACAGGTGCGCTCGGCGCAGGTACGCGTCGTACTCCGCCGCCTGTTCCGGCACACGCTTGTCCAGTTTGGGCACCACCGTTACCCAATGCGGCAGCGGCAGCGCCGGCTCGCAACCGATGATCAGCAGCGATATGTCGACACCCCGCTCCCGCAGGATGCGACAGGCCTCCATCATCACCGGCCCGCCTTTACGCTGCCATTCCACGCCCACGAAAATGATCTGCAAGGGCCGGAATGCGCGCGCATCGATCAGCTCGTGGACCGTCTCGCGCGCCGGCTCCGCCGCCAGATTGGCGCCCCATGGCACCAGCAGCAGCTTGGCCGGGGAAACGTCGTACTGGGCGGCGATGCTGTCCAGCGACCGCTGCGAGGGAAAGGCGCACAGGTCCGCATTGCGATAGGCCAGCCCCTCCTGCGCCAGCGCCTCGTCGACATAGTCCTGGGCCGGGGGTCGGGCCTCGTAGGCGAAATAAGCGAGCCGTTCGCGAAAGGTCTGGTCATGAACGACCACGATCGGGACGCCGAGGTCGAGTGTCGACACGGGCGCGGTATGCAATGAGAAAACGAAATCGACATGCCTACCGGCCACCGCCCGCTCGATCGCGGCAGCCATGCGCCGGAGCGCCGCGGGACTGCGATTGTCCGTGTAATACTCCCCTTTCAGCCGGTGCTGGATCGATTTGAACCTCAGCCATTTCGGCCTTTCCGGATTCAACGGAAAGGCGTCGATGACTGTGCAGCCCATGTCCAGGAAGCCTTGCCTCATCCAGAACGGGTAGCCCGAAGACCGGCTCGGGTCGGCCGCGTCGCCCATGGCGGCGAAGGCGATGACGGGTTGTCGAAATCCGGACATGTTCCACCCCCATGCAGTCCCGACCGGAGCGGGACCGGCGAAATTCTTGAAGTTTCGGCCGCCGGCCGCAAGCCGGTGGGGAACCGCCCGTAAATCTAGGCGGGGAGTTCCCGTCACCCCGCATCACGCACGTCCGCGTCAATAGGCCCGCTGGTCACGGCCGATCAGGCACAGCGTTCGCCAGATCAGCTGCACATCAAGCAGGAGCGACCACCGCTCGATATAGTCGAGATCCGCCGATACCCGGCGCGCCATGCAGTCCAGCGTATGGATCTCCCCCCGCAGGCCCGACACCTGCGCCAGCCCCGTCAGACCGGGCCGGACACAAAATCGGCGGCCATAGCCGTCGATCCGGCGGGAGAAATAATCGTCATGGCTGAGCGCATGAGGGCGCGGCCCGACCAGCGACATCGATCCGGTCAGGACATTCAGAAGCTGGGGCAGCTCGTCGAGACTGGTTCGCCGCAGAAAGCCACCGACTCGCGTCACCCGGCGATCCCCGCTCGTCGCCTGGATCACATGATGCCCGTTTTCCTGCACGGTCATGGTACGGAACTTGACGATCCGGAAGGCGCGGCTGTCACGACCTGTCCTGCGCTGGAGAAACAGAACGGGACCCTTGCTCTCGAACTTGATAGCGATCGCGACAAGAATGAAGAGCGGCAGCAGCAACGCCAGCGCCGCCACCGCGACGCTGACGTCCAGTGTTCGCTTGGCGGCCATATGTCGATGCCCCCGCTTCGGGCGGGAAGGCGAAGTTGAGGTCGTATGAGTAACTTCCTGGTTCGATAGTACCTCCAAAGGGTGATTCGCATATAATGCGTTCACGCCTGCCTCTTCCACAAAGGCTCTCCCTTTTTGGCGTCGTGTTGCTTCAAGGGTCGATGACTAGAGGGCCACCAACAAGCCGGAATATTTACGTGGCCCAAATGGTCTGGAGGTAATTAACGCCGGATATTTGTGGTCTGGTAGCTACGCAGCAGCCCGGCCAACGCTCTCGCAGCCGAAAATTCTGTTTCCGGGGGCGCTTGATGCGGATCGTGCATGTAAGCCGGCAATTTCACCCGTCGGTGGGAGGGTTGGAGGCAGTGATCGCCTCGCTCGCGCGCGAACAACTGCTGAACGGCCACCACGTTCGGATCGTCACGCTCGACCGCGTGTTCGGGACGCGGGGTCCCCGCCTGCCCGCGCGTGAGATGATCGACGGGGTGGAGGTGGTCCGGGTGCCGTTCGTGGGGTCAGAGCGCTACCCGATCGCGCCCGGCGTCTTGCGCCACGTGGCAGGAGCGAGCGTGGTTCATGTTCATGGCGTCGACTTCCTGTTCGACTTCCTCGCGCTCACGCGTCCGCTGCACCGCCGCCCGATCGTCGCCACGACGCATGGGGGCTTCTTCCACACCGCATTCGCGGCGCGCCTGAAGAAGCTGTGGTTCGCGTCGATCACGCGCTGGTCTTCCCGTGCTTATGACGCAGTGCTGGCATGTAGTCGGGCCGATCACGACATGTTCAGCCGCCTGTCCCCGCCCGGCCTGCAATTGATGGAAAACGGCGTGGATACGGCCAAGTTTCGCGACATGGCCGCCCATGGCCATCCCGCGATGATGTATTTCGGCCGGCTCGCCCCGAACAAGGGGCTGGAGCGGCTGCTCCGCTGGTTCGCGGAGGTCCGCCGGCTGGATGGGACTTGGACGCTGACGATCGCCGGCCGGGGCACGGAGGAGATGTTCGGCCAGGTCCGGGATCAGGCCGACCGGCTCGGGATCGGCTCGTCCGTGCGTCTCGTGCCCTCGCCCACGGAAAAGGAGCTGGGCGAGCTGATCGGGCAGGCGAGCGTCTACCCCTGCGCTTCTCATCATGAGGGGTTCGGCCTGGCCGCGGTGGAGGCCGCCGCCGCTGGCCTGTTCCCGGTCCTGTCCCGCGTCCCCGCGTTCGAGACCACGCTGGCTGCGGTGGGCACAGGCATGTTGGTCAATTTCGACGATCCGGCGCCCGAGGCGCGGCGCTTCCTTCGCGAATGGTCGGACTGGTCGGACGACGCGCGCGGCGACATGGTCGCCCGCACGGTCGGACGGTACGACTGGGCGAGGATCGCCCAACAGCATGAGGAGGTCTATGGGCGGCTGGTGGACGGCCGCGTCCATATCGGGCCGCTCAGGGTCGAGGCGCTTCCCTATGACTTGGCGGTGGAGCGCGTCCGGGCGGGGCTGCTCAACCGCAGCCCGATGACCGTCGCCTTCTGCAACGCGCATTCGGTCAACACCGCCCACACCGACCCCGCCTTTACCGCCGCCATGCGCCAGTCGGTGGTACTCAACGACGGCGTCGGCCTGGACATTGCCGGCCGCCTGCTGAGCGGGCATCGGTTCCCGGCCAACCTGAACGGGACGGACTTCACGCCCCGCTTGCTGCAGGAGGCGCGGCTGCCGCTGCGGATCTTCCTGCTCGGCAGCAAGCCGGGAGTGGCCGAGCGGGCCGGGGAAGAGATCCAGCGCCGTTTTCCGCAGCACCGCATTGTCGGGATCCAGCACGGCTTCTATGCCGCTGAGGAGGACGCCGCCGTCACCGCCCGGATCGTCGCGGCGCAACCCGACCTCATCCTGGTCGGCATGGGCCAGCCGCGCCAGGAACTATGGGCGGCCGCCCATGCCGGCCGCATTCCGGGCGTCATCATGTGCATCGGTGCATTCTTGGATTTCACCGCCGGGGCGGTGACGCGGGCCCCGACCTGGGTGCGTCGCCTGCGGGCTGAATGGGTGTACCGGCTGATGCTGGAACCCCATCGGCTGGCAAAGCGGTATCTGGTCGGCAACCCGTTGTTCGTCGCAAGGGTCATCCGCCAGCGACTGTTCGGCGCGCCGGTCGTCACCCCGCCGCTCCGTTCGGCATGAGGCGACAGTTACAGGATGAAGTCGACCGCCGACAGGGAGGTCAGCCCGTCCACGCGGATGGCAATATCGGCCAGCCGTTCGCCGTTCACGTCCGCATTGACCATCAGTTAGGCGGGGTTGCCGCCCGACGCCGCCACGGCCGTATAGTTCACCTCTCCTCCAGCGCCCGTGAACGCCCCGGTGCCGAGGAACTTGAACGCCTGTGACCTCGCGACGGTGCTGTTCGCGTCCAGCGTGTACAGGTCGATCTTGTCCGCTCCCGGCAGGAAATCGCCGATCCGGTCGGGAGCGGCCGGCGTGCTGTCTGCCAGCTTCATGATCTTGAACCGATCCACGCCGTCACCCCCGTAAAGCAGGTCGGCGCCCCCCTGGCCGATAAGGGTATCGTTGCCCGCTTCGCCGAACAGGGTGTTGGCGGCGGCATTGCCCGTGATCTGGTTGGCCAGCGCATTGCCGCGCCCGGTCAATGCCGCCGTGCCCGTCAGTTCCAGCACTTCCACATTGTCGGGCAATACATAGCCGGACAGCGCGGTCTGGACGCGGTCATTGCCCTCGCCGGCCCCCTCGACCAGCTTGTCGCCAGCATCGTCGACCAGATACAGATCGTCGCCCACGCCTCCCGTCATCAGATCGGCGCCCTTGCCGCCGTCCAGCGTGTCTTTCCCCGCCCCGCCATAAAGGCTGTCGCTGCCGGCCAAGCCCTTCAGCTTGTCGTCGGCGTCGCCGCCGTTCATCACATCGACGCCTGCGGTGCCGGTGAGCACGTCCTTGCCGGCCGTCCCGTTCCATTCGAACACACCGTCAGCGATCGCCGGATCGGCGGCATGGGTCAGTATCTCGCCCAAGGCAGGTGTTATCTGGCCCTGCTTGGTCATCAGCGCGAGTTGGTAGTCGGGGTTCCACATCGGCCCGGCACCCCAGGCATAGCCGCTGATCCCGGCGTCGTTCATGAACCCCATGTAGCGGTCCATCACCTCGACCCAGCGGGGATCGCTGTTCGGGACGCCGAACTCAGAGATGGAGCCGCGATTGCCGGTCTGGATCAGCCAGTCGACGAACGGCCTCAGCCGATCGACGCCGATATCCGGATACGCGCCCTCGCCGTCATAGGACTGGTCGTAGGTGCCCGAATGATTGTCATCGAAATAGGTATGCGCCTGGTAGATGATGCGGTTGGCGGGATCGTTGACGTGAAGATTGGCGTTCCAGCGCAGCCAGTCCTGGCTTCCCGACCAACCGTCGCCCGAGACATAGATGTCGTGGCCCATGTCGACCTGACGGATCGCATCCGTTGCCAGTTGCGCCGCCTTGGGCCAGCGGGTCGCGCCGCCCATGTCGTGCGGCTCGTTCATCAGGTCGTACCCGGCCAGCGCCGGCTGATCCCTCACCGCTCCGGCCAGCTTCTGCCAGAAATCCGCAAAGGCGGCCGCCGGCACCGAATCACGACCGATCGGCTGCCCCCAGTAGCGGCCGTAATTATGGGCATCGATGATCACCTTGACGCCCTGCGCCGCCGCGTATTCGGTCAGCCTGCGGATATACGGCGCAGTTTCCTCAACGGCTTCGTGCCAGG
>CAKTFL010000108.1 GCA_934555855.1 uncultured Sphingomonas sp.
GGCCTGACCCCCCTTTTCCCGGCAGGGGAGAGGGAGCCGGTTTCGGGAACCCCCGCCTCTCCCACGGGTAATCCTACCAGCACATGACCGATTTCATCCTGAACCTGATCGCCTGGGGCGGCTATTTCGGCATCTTCCTGCTGATGGCGCTGGAGAATGTCGTCCCGCCGATCCCGTCGGAGGTCATCATGGGCCTGGGCGGGATGGCGGTCGCCCGCGGCGACATGAAGCTGGTTCCGCTGATCCTGTGGGGCACCGCCGGCACGACGGCGGGCAACTACTTCTGGTACGCGATCGGCCGGCACCTTGGTTACGAGCGCTTCCGCCCGTTCATCGACCGGCATGGCCGCTGGCTGACGATGCGCTGGTCGGATGTGGAGCGGCTTCACACCTTTTTTGTCCGGCATGGCGGCTGGGTAATCTTCGTGTTCCGCTTCATGCCCGCCTTCCGGACCATCATATCGCTGCCGGCGGGCATGACGCGGATGGGACTGCCGCGATTTCTGATCTGGACCTTTGCGGGCAGCGCGATCTGGAACACGATGCTGGCACTGGCGGGCGTATATCTCGGCTCCAACTTCAAAGCGTTGGACCATTATGTCGGGCCGGCCGCGATTACTCTGACCGTGGCGATGATAATCGGCTACCTCTACAGGGTAATGACCTGGAAAGCGCGCGATTAGGCTCTGTGTCAGGCCTTAGGCTCGCGGATGCGCGTTCCTGTACACGTCAAGCAGCTGCGCCGCATCGACCGCCGTATAGACCTGCGTCGAGCTGAGGCTCGCATGGCCGAGCAACTCCTGCAACGCCCGTAGGTCCGCGCCGCGCCCGAGCAGATGAGTCGCGAAACTGTGGCGAAGCGCGTGGGGCGTGGTTCGCTCACCCAGCCCCAGCCGTCCGCGCGCGCCCTGCACCGAACGGCGCACCACGGCCGGCGACAGCGGCCCGCCCTTGGCGCCCCGGAACAGCGCGCCGCCACGCGGCAGCGGCCAGGGGCATTGCCCGGCATAGGTCTCGATCGCCTCGCGCACCTTGGGCAACAGCGGCACCATCCGCGTTTTCGCGCGCTTGCCGGTCACCGCCAGCGTTTCGCCCAGCGGCAGTACCGACGCGGGCAGCGCCAGTGCCTCGCCGATCCGCAAACCCGCTCCATACAGCAGCAGCAGCACCGCCCAGTCACGCGCCGCGATCCAGGACTCGCGCGCCTCCTCCGCCACGTCCTCCGCCAACGCGACCGCTTCGGCGGGTGAGATCGGACGCGGTACGCCCTTCTTGACCTTCGGCCCGGTCAGCCGCGGCACCGACCCACTGCCTCCCCCGGCCCAGGCGAGGAAGCCGCGCACTGCCGACAGCTCCCGCGCGGCCGAGGCATTGCCCAGCCCCTCACCTCTGCGCTGCGCCAGAAAGGCGCGCAAGTCCGCCGACGTCACCCCGGCCAGCGCCGCCTGCGCCACCTCCCCGCCCCAATGCCGCTGGAGAAAGCGGACCAGCCGCTCTGCCGTCGCGGCGTAGGCGCGGACAGTATGGACCGAGCGCCGCCGGTCGCAGGCCAGATGCTGCCCCCAGGCAGCGGCGAGCGTCACGGGTTCGGGCATGTCGGTCATCTCCGGCGATGTGGCATCACGAGCCGTCCCGCGCAAATGGAACAAAGACGGTTCCGCCCGAATCGGTTCGGCCCCATATGGCGCAACGATGCAGCGCGCCCGCGTCCTCCTCCTCAATGCCGCACTCGGCCCCCTCGACTATCGCGTGCCCGCCAGCATGTCGGTGGAGCCCGGCTCGATCGTGGTCGCGCCCCTCGGGCCGCGCCAGCTGCTCGGCGTGGTGTGGGAGGCGGAGCGGATGCCGTCTGACGGGGAGGTCGGGGACAATCGCCTGCGCCCGCTGCTCGCTGCCGCCGATGTGCCGCCGCTGCGCGCGCCGCTCCGGCGGCTGATCGAGTGGACGGCCGATTACTACCTCGCGGCGCCCGCTGCCGTGGTCCGCATGTCGCTCGCCTCGACCTCCGCCCTTGAGGGCGCGCGGACCGTAGTCGAGTATCGCCCGACCGGCAGCGTCCCGCCGCGCCTTACGACCCAGCGCGAACAGGCGCTGGAGCGGATCGGCGAGCGGCAAGGCCTGATCCGCGAACTCGCCGCGCTCGCCGACGTATCGGATGCGGTGATCCGCGGCCTGGTCAAGGCCGGTGCGCTGGAGCCGGTCGAGGTCGATATCGACAGCCCCTTCACGCCGCCGGACCCCGCCCACGGCGTCCCCACCCTGTCGCCTGACCAGAAGGCGGCGGCGGACAAGCTCGTCGCGGACGTCGCCGCCCACCGATTCCGGCCCACCCTGCTCGACGGGGTCACCGGATCGGGCAAGACCGAGGTCTATTTCGAGGCGGTGGCCGAGGCGATCCGGCAGGGTCGCCAGACACTCGTCCTGCTGCCAGAGATCGCGCTGACCGAGCCGTTCCTGAAGCGGTTCGCCGCGCGCTTCGGGTGCGAGCCGGTCGCCTGGCATTCGGGCCTGCGCTCGACGCAGCGCCGGCGCGCCTGGCGTGCCATCGCGAATGGCGAGGCACTGGTGACGGTGGGCGCGCGCTCGGCACTGTTCCTGCCGTACCGCAACCTCGGCCTGATCATCGTCGACGAGGCGCATGAGACCAGCTTCAAGCAGGAGGATGGGGTTCACTACCACGCCCGCGACGTCGCCGTGATGCGCGGCCGGTTTGAGGGGTGTCCGGTGGTCCTCGCCTCCGCGACCCCGGCGATCGAGACCCGCCATCAGGTCGAACTGGGCCGATATGCCGAACTCCGCCTGCCTGGCCGGTACGGCGCCGCCGAGCTGCCGACGATCGAGCCAATCGACCTGATCCGCACGCCGCCGGAGCGCGGCCGCTGGCTGGCACCGCAACTCGTCGCGACGATGGAGGAAACGCTGGCGCGCGGCGAGCAGGCGCTGCTGTTCCTCAACCGTCGCGGCTACGCGCCGCTGACCCTGTGCCGGACCTGCGGCCATCGCTTCCAATGCCCCAATTGCACCGCCTGGATGGTCGAGCACCGCCTGACCCGCCGCCTTGCCTGCCACCATTGCGGGCACATCGAGCCGGTGCCGCGCGCCTGCCCGGAGTGTTCGGGCGAGGATACGCTGGTTGCCTGCGGCCCCGGCGTCGAGCGGATCGCGGACGAGGTCGCGCTGCTGTTCCCGGACGCGAAAACGGCCGTGGTCACCTCCGACACCATCTGGTCACCGGCAAAGGCGGCCGAGTTCGTGGGGCGGATGGAAGCGGGCGATATCGATATCGTCGTCGGCACCCAGCTCGTGACCAAGGGATACCACTTCCCCAACCTGACGCTGGTCGGCGTCGTCGACGCCGATCTCGGACTTGAAGGCGGCGACCTGCGCGCGGCGGAGCGGACGTTTCAACAGATCCGTCAGGTGTCGGGACGCGCCGGGCGTGGGAACAAGCCGGGGCAGGTCTTCATCCAGACGCACAGCCCGACCGCTCGTGTGATGCAGGCGCTGGTCACCGGCGACGCGGAAGCGTTTTATGAGGCGGAGACCGAGGCACGGAGGGACGCGGACGCGCCGCCCTTCGGCCGCTACGCCGCGATCATCGTGTCGTCGGAGGAGCAGGCGTGCGCGCACGAGACCGCCCTGCTGGTCGGCCGCGCCGCACCGCGGGTGGAGGGGATGCACGTCTATGGCCCGGCACCGGCACCGCTCGCCATGCTGCGCGGGCGTCACCGCTATCGCCTGCTCGTCCATGCCCGCCGGGCGCTGGACGTGCAGGATGTGATCCGCGAATGGCTGGGCGGGCTCGACTGGCCCGCCAAGGCGCGGGTGACGGTGGACGTCGACCCGTATAACTTCCTGTGATCCCGCTCCGTTCGGGCTGAGCTTCGACAAAGCCCGGCCCGAACGGAAGCAGGCTCAGCCCGCCTGTTCGGCCAGGATGGTCAGTCCCTTCGCGCTCACCTCGGCAAAGCCGCCCTTGATCGGCAGCGTTTCCGGCTGCACACCCTGGCTGCGATAGATGGACAGCGCGCCGTCGCGGATGGTCGACATGAGGGGAGCATGGCCCTCCAGCACGCCGAAATCGCCCTCGGTGCCCGGCACGACCACCATATAGACCTCGTCCGAGCGGATCAGCCTTTCGGGGGTCACGAGTTCGAAGTGCAGCATCTTTCTTCCTTCAAGCCCTCCCCGTCAGGGGCGGGTTGGGTGGGGAACGCGGGCGCGATCTGTGCGACGCTTGCCCCACCCCGAACCCCTCCCCTGAAGGGGAGGAGCTTTGGGGCGACTCAGGCTTCCTTGGCCATCTTCTCGGCCTTGGCAACCGCCTCGTCGATGCCGCCGACCATGTAGAAGGCGCTCTCGGGCAGATGGTCGTACTCGCCGTCGACCACCGCCTTGAACGAGCGGATCGTGTCCTCGATCTGCACGAACTTGCCGGGGATGCCGGTGAACACTTCCGCGACGTGGAACGGCTGCGACAGGAAGCGCTGGATCTTGCGGGCGCGCTGCACGGTCAGCTTGTCCTCTTCGGACAGCTCATCCATGCCGAGGATGGCGATGATGTCCTGAAGGGACTTGTAGCGCTGGAGCAGCGACTGCACCGCGCGGGCGGTGTTGTAATGCTCCTGGCCGACAACGCGCGGCTCCAGCACGCGGCTGGTCGAGTCGAGCGGATCAACCGCAGGGTAAATGCCCAGCTCCGAGATCGCGCGGCTCAGCGTCGTGGTCGCGTCGAGATGGGCGAAGGAGGTCGCCGGCGCCGGGTCGGTCAGGTCGTCCGCGGGGACGTAGATCGCCTGCACGGAGGTGATCGACCCCTTGTTGGTGGAGGTGATCCGCTCCTGCAGCGCGCCCATGTCGGTCGACAGGGTCGGCTGGTAGCCCACGGCCGAAGGAATACGGCCGAGCAGCGCCGACACCTCGGCACCCGCCTGGGTGAAGCGGAAGATGTTGTCGACGAAGAAGAGCACGTCCTGGCCCTCCTGGTCGCGGAAATACTCGGCGATGGTCAGGCCCGACAGCGCGACGCGGGCGCGGGCGCCCGGCGGCTCGTTCATCTGGCCGAATACCAGCGCGACCTTGGAGCCTTCCGGCGTCGCATTCCCGTCCGCATCCTTGGCGATGACACCCGCGTCGAGGAACTCGTGATACAGGTCGTTGCCCTCGCGGGTGCGCTCGCCGACGCCGGCGAACACCGACACGCCGCCATGCCCCTTGGCGATGTTGTTGATCAGTTCCTGGATCAGCACGGTCTTGCCGACGCCGGCACCGCCGAACAGGCCGATCTTGCCGCCGCGCGCATAGGGGGCGAGCAGGTCGATGACCTTGATTCCGGTGACCAGGATCGCGCTTTCGGTCGACTGGTCGATGAACTCGGGCGCCTTGGCATGGATCGGGGCGCGCAGGTCGGTGCCGACCGGGCCACGCTCGTCGATCGGCTCGCCGACGACGTTGAGGATGCGGCCGAGCGTCGCCGGGCCCACCGGAACGGAGATCTGGCCGCCGGTGTCGTGCACCGACTGGCCGCGGGTCAAGCCCTCCGTCGAGTCCATCGCGATCGTGCGGACGGTGTTCTCGCCCAGATGCTGCGCGACCTCGAGGACCAGCTTGTTGCCGTTGTTGCTGGTTTCCAGCGCCGACAGGATCGAGGGCAGGTTCTGGTCGAAATGCACGTCCACGACCGCGCCGATGACCTGCGCGATGCGGCCGACATTGTTGGTCTGCCCGGTAGCCTGGGTCGGGCGGATGTCTTCAGCGGCGGTTGCCATCGGTTCTTCTTCCTTTTTGTGCTCCCGCAAAGGCGAGAGCCCAGACTGGGTCCCCGCCTTCGCGGGGACACAAAAGTGGTTACAGCGCTTCCGCGCCCGAGATGATCTCGACCAGCTCGGTCGTGATCGCGGCCTGACGGGCCCGGTTGTACTGGATCGACAGGCGCTTGATCATGTCGCCGGCATTGCGGGTCGCGTTTTCCATCGCGTTCATGCGGCTGCCCTGCTCGGACGCGGCATTCTCCAGCATCGCGCGGAACAGCTGGACCGAGACGTTGCGCGGCAGCAGCTCGGCCAGCATCGCTTCCTCGTCCGGCTCATAGTCCACCACCGCGTCGCCAGAAGTGGAGACGGGTGAAGTGGAGAAAGTGGAGGACTGTGCATCACCCTTCGCGGCCACCGGCACGGGGATGATCTGCTGCCCCACCGGCTCCTGCACCAGCGCCGACACGAAGCGGGCGTAGAACAGCTCTGCCACGTCGAACTCGCCGGCCGCAAAGCGCGCGAGCAGGTCGTCCGCCACGCGCTGCGCGTCGCCGAACGACACCGTCTTGATCCCCGACAGATCGACGTCGGCGACGATCTGGTTCGGGAACAGCCGGCGCAGCACGCGGCCCTTCTTGCCGGCCAGGAAGAACTTCACGGTCTTGCCCTGCGCGGTCAGCTCATCGGCACGGCGGCGCGCGGCACGGACGATGTTGGTGTTGAACGCACCGGCCAGGCCGCGCTCCGACGTCGCCACGACGAGCAGGTGAGCCTGGTCCTTGCCGGTGCCCGCCAGCAGCGGGGACACGCCGGCCCCGCCTGACACACGACCGGCGAGACTCGCGACGACGCGCTCGATCCGCTCGGCATAGGGACGGCCGTTCTGCGCCGCCTCCTGCGCGCGGCGCAGCTTGGCGGCGGCGACCATCTTCATCGCCTTGGTGATCTTCTGCGTCGACTTTACCGAGCCGATGCGGAGTTTCAGGGCCTTGAGACTTGCCATTCTCTTCCTTCATGGGCTCCCGCGAAGGCGGGAGCCCAGTCTGGACCCCCGCCTGCGCGGGGGTACATGGATTAAGCGAAGGTCTTCGCGAACTGGTCGAGCGCGGCCTTGAGCCCCGACTTCGCCTCGTCGCCGAGATCGCGGGTGCCGCGGATCTTGGTCAGGACGTCGGCGTGATTGGCGCGCAGGTCAGCGAGCATCGCGCTTTCATAGCGGGTCACGTCGGCCACCGCGACGTTGTCGAGATAACCGTTGGTGCCGGCGAAGATCGACGCGGTCTGCTCCTCGAAGGGCAGCGGGTTGAACTGCGGCTGCTTGAGCAGCTCCGTCAGCCGCGCGCCGCGGTTCAGCAGGCGCTGGGTCGAGGCATCGAGGTCCGAGCCGAACTGCGCGAACGCGGCCATCTCGCGATACTGGGCTAGCTCCAGCT
>CAKTFL010000109.1 GCA_934555855.1 uncultured Sphingomonas sp.
GGCAAAAGCAGTGCCCTGATCGGTGTCTAGTACCCGTTGACTAAACTAGGTAAGCATCTTTCTGTCCTGAAGATGTAGGGGACTAGCTGAAGGATCGGTGTAGGATATCGATGTTGTCGACCATGCAGGCGAGGTCGTAATCCTAAACCACATAGCGTTCGTTCGAGGAGTTGAAGTCCTCGCTCCGGTCCTTCTCCGGCGCTTCCTTCACATGGCGGCGGCGCTTGCCGTTTTGGTAGTAGATCGAGAGGTTCTTGAGCGGCGTGATCAGCAGCGAGCTTTCCGGGAAGTAGGGCACTTCCGACGCCTGCATGTTGCCCAGCCGCTTGGTGGACATGATCAGGTCGCGGGCGATCTGCTCGGTCGGCTTGTCCTCCTGATTGATCAGGGGGAAATACTTGTCGTGCAGCAGCTCGCCGCCGGTGACGACGACCAGGTCGGTGCGACCCTTGGCCCAGCTCGGCATTTGCTGGCGCAAATCCCAGGCGAGCGCGTCGAGCGTGGCATAGTCGCCGTCCGGGCCGACCGTGATCTTGCCCGCCGCCTTGCCGCCGCGCGAAATGACGTTGGCCGGCGCGTTGTCGCGCAGATACTGGATCCAGCCCTTGTTGACGTCCTGGCCTAGCGGATTGGCGACCGCATCGGTGTTCGCCGCGACGCGGGTGCCGTTCCAGCCGATCGCGATACGGTTCAGCGCGATCGTCTCCAGGATCGCGCCCTGAATCCGGGTCGCGAAGTCGGGAAATTTCGCCCAGGTGTCCAGCTTGGCATACGCCAGCATGGTGTCGAAATTGGTCTTGGCGAGGTGGTACAGGACCGATGTCAGGCCGGACGGGTCGCGCGGCTGGCGCCGGACGCTGCCGTCGCCGCCCTTGGTGTCGGTGCGGCTGGCGATCATGCCGCCCGAGGTGATGCCCACCGCCTCACCAATCAGCTCGTCGACCGGGTAGATGCCGATCGAGGACAGAAAGGCGCTCGATTCCTGCGCCTTGACCTCAAGCGTCTGGCTGACCGAGGGATCGACGGCGAACTTCTTTTCGACATTGGCGATGCCGTTCATCTCACCGACGCGGTCGGTGTACTGAGTGAAAAGCTCGCGGGTTTCGTTACGCATGGGTGCGGTTCCTGGGGCGAAGAGGCGGGACGGGCGGGGGCGGGGGCGGCTTAGAAGTCGACGTTCGACAGCTTGCCGCCGCCGGTGGCGGCCGGGCGCTGGAACTGCCCCGGCTTGGCGGTGCCCTCGACCTGGGTCTTCAGCGCGGTGTGGTCGGTGCGGACCTGGGCGATCTCGCCGCGCAGCTCGGTGCCGAGCTTGGTCACCGCGGCAGTCATGTCGGTGAAGCCCTTGGCCAGCTGGGTCGCGAAATCGTTGTCGTTCGCGGGGCGCTGCGGCTCGGTCTGCGCGGGCGGGGTCGGCGCGACCGGCGGGGTCACCGGCTGCTTGCCGAGATTGGTGATAAAGGTGGTAATCGCGGCAAACATGCCCGCCGAGCTGTCGGCCGGGGGCGTCGCGACCTCGCCATCGGCGAGCTCGAAGCGCGTCTCGTGACCGAGCGAGAAGACATTGCCCTCCGCCTGGAGCTGCGGGGCGCCGCGGATAATGCCGGGGTGCTTGACGGCGAAGGTCAGCGCCTCGGTCCCGAGCGACGCGGGCCTGTCGGTGACGGCGAGTCCGACCAGACCGGCCTTTCCGGTGTTGGCGAAATTGGGCTGCACCTCGATCGAGGTGTAGATCTTCTGCCCGCGGGCGTTCATCGCGACCAGATCGTCATTCGCCTCGATCTCGGCGCGCAGGGCCAGCTTCTTCTGCTGCTTGCCGCCGATCGTCAGCGTCACTTCCTCAGTCGAGCAGGACAGCACGTCGCCATAGGCGCAGAAGGGCTTGTCCGGGCTGATGCCGAGAATGTGCTCGCAATTGACGCGCGCACCGTAGGTAGCGCGGTTGTAGGTCGCGGCGATGTCGGTCAGCCAGCTCCGCTCGATCTTGCGACCGTCGACGGTGTCGCCCTCGACGGCGACGATGAAGGACTTGGTCTTGGGCATGGCGGCGCTCGCGCTCCTCGGGATCGGGCGGCGCGATCGGGGGACGGGGGAAACCGATCGCGCCTGTAGCCGTTACAGGCGCGATGATGTGGCCGATCGGCAACGCGGGGCTGTTGTCGGGGCAACACTGACAACAGCGTCCCCGCCCGATGCGGGAACCCTTGCCGCTAGCGTCCGCGGCGATGTCCCACCCGACCCCTTATCTCGGCGCCGTCGACGGCGAGCTGGTCTTTGACCCGCGTCGTCTGGCGCGCAGCCTGTATTTCCGGGGCTGGGGTGTCGCCGAGCTGACCCGTGAGCTCAACGAGCTGCACGGGCTCGACCTCAACGAGCGCACCGTGCAGTCGTGGAAGAGCCGGGATAAATGGGACCAGGCGTCGATCGTCGAGCGCTGCGGCAGCGCGGTCGAGCTGCGCTATTGCCAGCTGGTCGCCAAGGAGAAGAAGTCGGGGCACGACTTCAAGGAGATCGACCTGCTCAAGCGGCAGATCGACGGTATCGTCCGGATGGAGAAATACCTCCGGGGCGGCAACGAGGCCGATCTCAATCCCAAGATCGCGGCGCGCAATGCCGGCGAGAAGAAGAAGGCACGCAAGAACCACCTGACGGCCGAGCAGGTCGAGGCGATCAAGGCGGCGTTCGAAGAGGGGCTGTTCGACTATCAGCGCGCCTGGCGCGATCCGCTCGGCGCGGCACCGGCGAGCAACGTCGTGCCGCTGCGCGCCGACTTGGCCGCGTCGTCGTCCAACGTCACCCGTTTCATCCTGAAATCGCGCCAGATCGGCGCGACCTTCTATTTCGCGCGCGAGGCGTTCATCCGCCTGCTGGAAACCGGCAACAACCAGATCTTCATTTCGGCCAGCCGAGCGCAGGCGAACATCTTCCGCCAGTATATCGTCGATTTCGTCAGCCGGGTGACGGGGGTGAAGCTGGAAGGCGACCCGATCACCATGGACTTAGACTGGGGGGAAGATGGCGGGATCACTGGTCCCGAGGGCGAGAGCCCGAAGCTGTATTTCCTCGGCACCAATTACCGCACGGCGCAGGGCTATCACGGCGACGTCTATGTCGACGAGTGCTTCTGGGTCCATGCGTTCGATCGGATCGACGATGTCGCCTCCGCGATGGCGACCCACAAGCGCTACCGCATCACCTATTTCTCGACGCCTTCGACCGTCGCGCACCAGGCGCACCGCACCTGGAACGGCGAAAAGTTCAACGAGGGGCGGGAAAAGGCGGAGCGCGGCAGCTTCAAATTCTCCGACGAAGAGCTGCGCCGGGGCGTGCTCGGCGCCGACGATATCTGGCGGCAGCGGGTCACGATCATGGACGCGCTGGCCGGCGGGTGCCAGCTGATCGACGTCGACCGGCAGCGCAAGCGCTACGCGCCCGAGATCTTCAACCAGCTCTACATGTGCGAATTCATCGACGACGCGACGTCGATGTTCCCGTTCCTGCTGATGCGCCGGGCGATGTGCGACAGCTGGGAGGTGTGGAAAAAGGATTTCGATCCATACCAGCTGCGCCCGTTCGGCGAGCGCGAGGTGTGGATCGGGGTGGATCCGGCCGAGAGCGCGGCTGGCGACGCCGCAGCGGTCGTCGTGATCGCCCCGCCCGAGAAGGCGGGCGGCAAGTTCCGCGTGCTGGAGAAGCACCGCAAGCAGGGGATGGACTTCCAGGCGCTCGCCGCCTTCGTCCTGGGCCTGCGCGACCGCTACAATGTCGGGTACATCGCGATCGACAGCACCGGCATGGGCGCGGCGACATTCAAGCTGGTCCAGGCAGAATTCCCGACCGCGCGGCGCATCGACTACAACGTCGCGATCAAGACCGAGATGGTGCTCAAGGCCAAGAACGTCTTCCAGGCCGGGCGCATCGAATTCGACAATGGCGCCATCGATATCGCCCACAGCTTCATGGCGATACGCGCCGAGCTGACCGGATCGCAGAAGCAGGTGACCTATGTCGCCAGCCGCGCCGGCGACACCGGCCACGCGGATCTGGCGTGGGCGGTGATGCACGTCCTTCACAATGAGCCGCTCGACCCCGAACAGGCGGGCGCGCGCAAGTCACGCATGAGGATCTTCGGACATGGACCAGCTGCCCCTGATGAACGTCGGAGCCGCGACCCCGCCAGCCGGATCGGGGCCGGGCGCCGCGATCGGCGCGATGCCGGCGATGGTCGATGGGGAGGTGACCGCCAGGGCCGTCACCGCGACCAGCGGCGCCGGCATGAAGCCGAGCGCCTTCCGCTTCGGCGAGCCGGAGGCGGTGCTCGACCGGCGGGAGTTCCTATCCTTTGCCGAAAGCCGCTGGAACGGGCGCTGGTACGAACCGCCGGTTCCCCTGGCGTCGCTCGCCAAGACCCGGTTCATGAGCCCGCACCACGCGTCTGCCGTCGCGTATAAGGTCAATCAGCTCGCCCGCTTCTTCGAACCGTCGCGCTGGGTCAGCCTGCGCGATTTTCGCGACTTTGCGACCAATTTCCTGTACCTCGGCTCCGCCTATTTCCAGCGGATCGACAATCTGGCGAACCGGCCGATGGCGCTCAAGCATTCGCTGACCGTGTACATGCGGCGGGGGAAGGACGATCGCTTCTTCTGGGTGCCGGGCTGGCAGGATTGGACCGAATTCGATCCGGGCACGATCTATCAGCTCAACGAAAGCGACCTGACCCAGGAGATTTACGGCCTGCCCGAATGGCTACCAGCGCTCCAGGCCGCGCTGCTGAACGAATCGGCGACCGTGTTCCGCCGCAAATATTATTCCAACGGCACCCATGCCGGGTACATCCTGTACGTCAGCGAGGCGACCTTCTCGAATGAAGACGCCGAGGAGCTTCAGGACGCGATGGCGCAGGCCAAGGGGCCGGGCAATTTCCGCAATCTGTTCCTGCACCTGCCGAACGGGAAGGAGAAGGGTGTCCAGGTGATCCCGGTCGGCGAGGCGACTGCAAAGGATGAATTCCTGAACATCAAGTCGGTGACCCGCGACGATATCCTCGCCGCGCATCGCGTGCCGCCCGTGCTGATCGGGGTGGTGCCCCAGGTGACGGGCGGCTTCGGCAAGCCGTCCGAGGCGGCCGACACCTTCCACTTCGCGGAGATCGAGCCGTTGCAGCTTAAGATGCAGGAGGTGAATGACTGGCTGGGCCTGCCGGCGGTCACCTTCAGGCCCTATGAGCGGCAGGCACTTGCCGGGGGCGCCACCGACAAATAGCTACTAGAAAGCACGGAGGGAGGTAGTACCGCTTGACACATGAGACCGTTGCCAGGCTGGCGCTGTGTGGCTTTCTCCTGGTCAGCATCCTGTTGGTCGGAGGCGCATGGGCTACAACCCATCTTGACAGGCGCAGACGGCGCGGTCGTTCGCATCGCGCCAAGACGGCATACTTTGAAGAGGCTTCAGACTAGCCGCTCGGGCGTGGCAGTGGCCATTGAATTTACCGGGCGCCGTTTTCGAAGTTCGGTGGTGAGCCAAGCCCTAACAGGCTCATCTATGAAACGTGCGGACAAGTAGCTGACCACCAGGGACGCAATCACCATCGCAACGCCAGCGAGCAACCCCGAGTACGTCGGGTCGCGGTGCAATACCAGCTTCCAAACCCCTGCAACCCACAGCAGGATCGGGGTATGGAGAAGGTAGAGCGGGTAGGAAATGCGACCGAGTTCATCACAGATACGGTCGATCAACGACGTGGTTTTGGTTCGGGCCGCAACCATTATGAACAGCGGGAACAAGCCGAACGTCGCAAAGATTGGGAATCCCAAAACGTTAGGAGGCAGGATCAGAAGGCTGACCAGCACGCCAACACCGACCAGTAGAAGCGGAACCGGGGAACATAGAGGCGGAAGCTTGGCGGCCCGGGACACGCGGTACAGGATCAACCCTGTCGCAAACTCGCTGACGGTTCGCAGAATTCCGGCACTAAAAGTCGGTAGGGACCAGCCTAAGTCAAACTCTCGGTAGGAGGCTGCGACAGCAAGGAAGCTCAGCGTAGCGACTACCCCTACCACGGCAAGGTGCCTGCGTCGCAGTCGAAACAGAACTACTCCAAAAGCAGCGCTCGCCAGCATCTCGGTCGCAAGTGACCAGGACGACGGTGCGAAAGGAAACATACCTGAGAGGGGCTCAACACCGACTGGCACCGGCAGGAAGATCAGGTTCAGCCCGAGATAATAGACGATTGTCGATATGGCTGGCGCGTCAGTCGTCCCAAGAAGCACCTTAACGGAATAATATCCGCATCCAACGCTGGTCGCGAACAGGTACATGGGCCAGAGGCGAATAAGCCGGACAACCATAAAGCGTCCAAAACTCATATAGCCGGAACCTAGCTTTTCGCCATATGAGTGCGCCAACACAAAGCCACTCATTAGAAAGAACAGGTCAACAGCTAGAAAACTAGAGCGGAACAGCGGGCGGATATGCAGATAATCTTCAAAATGGAAAAGCATCACAGCGATTGCTGCGATCCCGCGCACGCCATCCAACCACGCGAAACGCTTCGGCATTAATCGGCTCCCCCAATGTCGCTTTTCCTACCATCAGCCTTCATAGGTTCAAGGCGATCGGCGGAGCAGAAGCGTCCGAATTGGCACGATCGGCGTTACTCATGCTCGATCGTGCCCAACCACTTAAATCAATGCAAAGGCCACATTATCGGCGAACGCGCCGTTGGTTGTGGACGCTGTCGTCCTGAAGCCGACGATGCCCGAAGCAGGCGGCCTGGAGGCAGCCGGGATCGTGCCTGAAGCGCCTGTGACGTCGAAGATCACCCCGTTCCGCTTCAACGCGTAGACCCCGGTATCAGCGTCATATTCAAGCCTGAGCTTGTCGGCGACGCTAAGCCCGCCGACGTTAAACTCGGCAAGCAGTCGGAACCCGTCGATGCCGGCGTAGAAGACTCTTACGATCGGATCGGCGTTGGTCCGGGTGACCTGGCACGCCATGTAGGTCGGCGTGCCAGGCGTGATGGACAAGCAGAGGTAGGGCGCGGCGAATGCACCGGCCGGGACAACGGGATTGAATTCCGCCGATTGCTTGCTGCCAGACAGCTTTGCAGCCTGCACAAAGGAGATCTGCGCGGCTCGCTGTGCGAGCTGGTTGCCCGCGACACCGAGGG
>CAKTFL010000110.1 GCA_934555855.1 uncultured Sphingomonas sp.
GTAGTGGAAGCATGGCGAGATTGGGCGACTGGCTGGAACCGCATCCTCACGGAATCTACGTACGTCCGGCGGACGCCTGGATCGACCCGTCGGAGCCCGTGCCGAGGGCGCTGGTCACGCATGGCCATGCCGACCATGCGCGAGGCGGCCATGGGCAGGTCTGGGCGACGCCCGACACGCTGGCGATCATGGAATGCCGCTACGGCCCGCAAACGGGCAACCCGATCGAATATGGCGGCACCATGCGGATGGGGGAGGTGGAGGTCGGCTTCGTGCCCGCCGGCCATGTGCTGGGATCGGCCCAGATCGTGCTCGATCATCGCGGCGAGCGGGTGGTGGTGTCGGGCGATTACAAGCGCCGCGCCGACCCGACCTGCGCGCCGTTCGAGCCGGTGGCGTGCGATATCTTCGTGACGGAGGCGACATTCGCGTTGCCCGTCTTCCGCCACCCCGACACGGGCGACGAGATCGACAAGCTGGTGGAGCGGCTGCACGCCAATCCCGACCGCTGCGTGCTGGTCGGCGCTTATGCGCTGGGCAAGGCGCAGCGGGTGATCGCCGAACTCAGGGCGCGGGGGCATGAAGCGCCCGTCTACCTTCACGGCGCGCTTCAACGATTGTGCGACCTGTACGTCGCACAAGGCGTCGATCTGGGCGAGTTGAGGCCCGTCGCGGGCGCGGCGAAGAAGGACATGGCCGGCCATGTCGTGATGTGTCCGCCCGGCGCGCTTAACGACCGCTGGTCGCGGCGGCTGCCCGATCCGATCACGGCAATGGCGTCGGGATGGATGCGGGTGCGCCAGCGCGCGCGGCAAAAAAATGTCGAGCTGCCACTGATCCTGTCCGACCATGCCGATTGGGACGAGCTGACCGACACGCTGGCGGAGATCGGCCCGAAGGAGGTGTGGGTCACCCATGGCCGGGAGGAAGCGCTGGTTCACTGGTGCATGACCCGTCAGATCAAGGCGAGGGCGCTGGCCCTGGTCGGCTTCGAGGATGAGGACGATTGACGCATTAAGTCTAGCGCCAACGATGATGACCTATGTTATCGGCTCCGCATGGATCGCGTGTTCACCAAGATTGCGGGGCGTATCGCCGCGATGGCCGGCCAGCCCCTTTCCTTTATCGCCGCTATCCTGTTGATCGCCCTTTGGGGCTTTTCCGGGCCGATCTTCCATTATTCGGACACCTGGCAGCTGGTGGTGAACACCGCGACTACCATCGTCACCTTCCTGATGGTGTTCCTGATCCAGAATTCCCAGAATCGGGACGCGGCGGCGATGCAGGCTAAGCTGGACGAGCTGATCCGCGCGCTCGACCAGGCCCGTGGGCAGTTCATCGGCATCGAGCATCTGCCGGACCGCGAGATCGAGCGGATCCGCGCCGATCTGGAGGAGGAATGCGACGCGGGCCAGCCGACCTCTGCCGAGGAAACGGTGGAGCGGCTGCGGCGGCGTTATTGACGGACAGTCAGCGTAAAGGGTGCAGGCGTGAAATCCCTCTACTCGATTCTTTATGTCAGCCGGGCGTCCGATCATTTCCGACCCGATCCCGGCATCGAGGAAATCGTGAGATGGTCGGTCGAGTGGAACCGAAGCGTCGGCGTCACCGGCACGCTGATCTACAGTGCCGGCCGCTTCTCCCAATATCTGGAAGGGCCGCAGGAAAAGGTAGAAGCGCTGTTCGCCAGCATTCGGGCCGATCCCCGGCACGGGGACGTGATGCCGGTCCAGGCCGTGTCCCGGCAACGCCGGCTGTTTCCGCGGTGGAGCCTGGCCTATGCCGGCGATGCCTCCTTCATCAGGAATGAGCTGGTCCGCCTGCACAGCGTCGCGCGCCAGGGTGAGGAGCTGGGGCGGTTGCCGTCACGGATGGTCCAGATCATGTACCAACTGATCCGGATGCGCGCCGAGCTGGAACCGGCGGTTCACTGATCGCGGATGCCGCCGTTTGTCATGCGCCGAGCGCCTTGGCGCGGCGGCGCTGGACCGAGCTGCCGATCCCGATCGCTTCCCGATATTTCGCGACGGTCCGCCGGGCAATGTCAAAGCCCTTGTCCTGGAGCAGCTCGACCAGCGTGTCGTCCGACAGGATCCTGGCACCCTCGTTCGCGATCAGCTGGCGGATGGCGCTCTTCACCGCTTCGGCCGACACCGCCTCGCCGCCATCCGCCGCCTGGATCGCGGACGTGAAGAAGTATTTCAGCTCGAACAGCCCGCGCGCGCAGGACAGATATTTGTTGCTGGTCACCCGGCTGACGGTGGATTCGTGCATCTCGATCGCCTCGGCGACGCGGGCGAGGGTCAGGGGCCGCAGGTGCGACACGCCATGGAGGAAGAACGCCTCCTGCTGCTTCACGATCTCGGTCGCAACCTTGATGATCGTGCGCTGGCGCTGATCGAGCGCCTTGACCAGCCAGTTGGCGCCGGCGACCGCATCGGACAGCCACGCCTTTGATGCCTTGGTCTGCGGGGCGGAGGACAGCTCGTGCAGGTAGCGGCGGTTGACCAGCACGCGGGGCAGGGTGGCGGCGTTGATCTCGATCGCCCAGCCGGTCCTGGTCCCCGTGTTGATTCGGGCGACAAACAGGTCGGGCACCACCGACTGGACCGGCTCGCCGCCATAGCGGCTGCCAGGTTTCGGGTCATAGGCGCGAAGCTCGCGGATCATGTCCGCCATGTCCTCGTCATCGACCCCGCACAGCCGCTTCAGCCGCGCCAGCTCGCCGCGCGCCAGCAGGTCGAGATTGTCGAGCAGCCGCGCCATGGCGGGATCGTAGCGGTCGGCCTCCTTCGCCTGGAGCGCGAGGCATTCGGCCAGGTCGCGGGCGCCGACGCCGGTCGGATCGAACGTCTGGACCGTCGCGAGCACCCCCTCCACCCGCGCCTTGGCCACGCCGAGCCGGGTCGCCACGTCGAGCAGATCGGCGCGGAGATATCCGGCCTCGTCGATCTGGTCGATCAGGTGGTGGGCGATGAACAGGTCCGCCTGGTCGAAGGCGGTGCCGGCCTGGGTGAGCAGGTGATCGGCGAGGCTGGCCGCCGTGTCGGCGAAGGCGTCGAGGTCGGGACCGTCCTCCCCCGCCCCGCCGCCGCCGATGCCATTGAGGCCGAGCGAGCCGTCATAGCCGCCGCCGCCGTCCGCGACGCTGTCCTGCTGGTGACTTTCGGTGGCGTAGTCGAGGTCGAGGGTCGGCTCGTGGGGATCAGGCGTGCCGGCGACCAGGCCGTCCACCTCCGACCGGGTTTCCGGCGCCTCGGGCTGGGCAGGGCGGCTGCCTTCCTCCTCGCGCGCGGCTTCGAGCAGGGGGTTCTTCTCGATCTCCTCGGCGATGAACGCCTCGATCTCCAGGTTCGACAGCGCCAGCAGCTTGATCGCCTGCTGGAGTTGCGGGGTCATCACCAGCGACTGCGACTGTCGAAGGTCGAGGCGGGGGGCGAGGCTCATGCCGCTACCTCCACCGTTCGCCTCGAACTTGTCGAAGGGCGCCCCAAGCCGGGCGGGGCGGGCTTCGACAGGCTCAGCCCGAACGGGGTGAGGAAGCGCATCGCCATAGGCTCAGAGCGAGAAGCCCTCGCCCAGGTAAAGCCGGCGTACATTGGCGTCGGCGACGAGTTCCTCCGGCGAGCCGGTGAACAGCACCCGCCCGTCATAGATGATGTAGGCGCGATCGACGATATCCAGCGTCTCGCGGACATTGTGGTCGGTGATCAGCACGCCGATGTCGCGACGCTTCAGGTCCTTCACCAGGTCGCGAATGTCCGCGATGGAGATGGGATCGATGCCCGCGAACGGTTCATCAAGCAGCATGATCGAGGGGTCGGCCGCCAATGCGCGCGCGATTTCCGCCCGGCGGCGCTCGCCGCCTGACAGCGCCATGGCGGGCGAGGCGCGCAGGCGGGTGAGGCCGAATTCGTCGAGCAGCCGTTCCAGCTTCTGCTGGCGCACCGCCTTGTCCGGCTCCGACAGCTCGAGCACGGTCAGGATGTTCTTTTCGATGGTCAGGCCGCGAAAGATGCTGGTTTCTTGCGGCAGGTATCCCAGGCCCAGGATCGAGCGGCGGTACATGGGCAGGCCGGTGATATCCTCCCCGTCCAGCATGATGCGGCCCGAATCGGGCTTCACCAGCCCCATCACCGAATAGAAGCTGGTGGTCTTGCCCGCGCCGTTGGGGCCGAGCAGGCCGACCACCTCGCCGCGCCCGACCGACAGCGACACGTCGGTCAGCACGGTGCGCTTGTCATAGGATTTGGCGATCGACACGACCTGCAGCCCGCGGCTGACCGGCGCCTCGTGCACAGGCTCGGCGCGTTCCAGGGTGGAGGTGGTGGCGTCCATCGGCCTTGTCGCTTCGCAATGAATTGATTGGCAACCCGTTACCGCATCACCGCCCGGGGCGATACCTGCGATATCAGGGCCCAATGCCGGCGCGGGGCCGCTCAGTTCCGCTGGGGAACCGAGAAGGTGCCCGTCACCCGCCCGCTCGGCGCCGTCGTCGTCGCGTTGGTCCCCGAACTCGTGCCGCGGGCGGCCGAGCCGTCGATCACCGCCCGGCCTGTGTCCATGTTGATGGTCAGCCGCGACCCGTTCACCGTGTTGCCGCCCTGGTTCAGCTGGACGCCGCCCAGCATGGTGATGACCCGGCGATCGAGGTCGTAAATGGCGTACTGCCCGCGCGCGGCCTGGTCGGGCCGCGTCACGGTAACGTTGCCGCTGGCGTCCAGCCGGCTGACCTGCGGATTCCCGTCGACCACCTGGCCGGTATAGGCGACGGTCAGCCGCGCCGACTTCAGGGTCATCTCCGCCTGGCGCACCGAGACGTTGCCGGACAGGATCGCGCGGTTGGCCCTGTCCTGAAGCTCGATGTGATCGGCGCCGAAATTGATCGGCGCGTTGGAGTTATGGCGGGTCTGAGCCGCAAGGGGGGCCGCCAGCAGGGCGACCGCGAGGCAGGAAAGGGCACGCATGTCGCGCTATCTCGCCCCGCGCGGCTGGATCCGCAAGCGGGCATTGCCATCGAGACGCACGATGCGGTTTTCCAGGTCCGCGCTCAGCTTGTCCGCGCTGAACGGTCCCTGGGGCAGCGTCCCCGTCACCGCGCCGCCGCTTTCCAGCTTGCGTTCCTTGAGGTCGACCGTGGCGTCGTGCGTGTCGAGGCGATAGCCGTCGGCGGCACGGAATGCGATCGGTCCGTCCACCTTCACCTGTTCGGTGTCCATGTCGTATCGGCCGTGATTCGCCTGGATGCGGGCGGGACCGTCCGGCAGCCGGATGGCGGCGGAGAGGTCCTGGATTTGCACCACGGGTTCGGCCGAGCTGCGTTGCACCGCGGAGCCGGCACTGAGGATGAACGGCTGGCCGCGGGAGTCCTCGCCCCGATACCGGGCCGCCTGGATTTTCAGCCGCTCGTGCGCGACCTCCACCTTGTTCTTGTCCAGCACGAACGACACGTCGCCCGCGCTGGTCAGCGGCGCCATCACCAGAAAGGCGGCAAGAACGCCGATCGCGACCGGCAGGGCGATCCGCAGAATGCCGATCACCCGGTCGTGGCGGCTGCCCGGCAGCGCCCAGCGTTCCCGCCTGGAGCGGTCGGCCGTGGCGGCGGCTAGGCCCGCCGCGTCAGGCATGGGCGAAGATGTCGATCTCTGGCCAGCCCGCCAGGTCGAGCCCTGCCCGCGCGGGGAGAAAGTCGAAGCACGCCTGCGCCAGCGCCGTACGCCCCTCGCGCGCCAGCCGCCGCTCCAGCTCGTCCTTGAGCCGGTGGAGATAGCGCACGTCGGACGCGGCATATTCCTTTTGCGCGTCCGACAGCTCGGGCGCGCCCCAGTCAGAGGATTGCTGCGCCTTTGACAGGTCGGTGCCGAGCAGCTCGCGCACCAGCTCCGTGAGGCCGTGCCGGTCGGTATAGGTCCTGATCAGGCGGGAAGCGATCTTGGTGTCCCAGGCGGGCGCCGCGTCAACGCCCAGGTAATGCCTGATCGCCGCGATGTCGAAGCGGCCGAAATGATAGAGCTTCAGCCGGTCGGGATCGCCCAGCACCGTCTTCAGATTGGGCGCGGCATAGTCGCTGCCGGGCAAAAAGCGGACCAGATGCTCGTCGGGGCCGCCATCGGACAGCTGCACGACGCACAGGCGGTCGCGCGGAGTGATGAGCCCCATGGTCTCGGTGTCGACGGCGATCGAAGCGCCCGGCGCGAACACGCCGGCCGGCAGGTCTTCCTCGTGAAGGTGAACGGTCATGCGAGCGCCCTAGCCCGCACGGAGGCCCGGCTCAATGCCCGGCCGCACGCGTCTTCCGTCGGCGGGCCAGGATGTTGAGCGATTCCACCAGCGCGGAAAAGGCCATGGCGGCGTAGATATACCCCTTTGGCACATGCACGCCGAACCCGTCCGCGATCAGCACCAGGCCGATCATCAGCAGGAACGACAGGGCCAGCATCACCACGGTCGGGTTGCGGTTGATGAAATTCGCGAGCGGGTCGGCCGCGAGCAGCATGACCCCCACCGCCACGACCACCGCCGTCACCATGATCGGCAGCTCGTCGGTCATGCCCACAGCGGTCAGGATCGAATCGATGGAAAACACCATGTCGATCAAGACAATCTGCATGATGATAGCCTGGAGCGAAGCTTTTGCCTTGTCGGCCAGACTAGCCTCATGCGGCTCCTCAATCGCCGCATGCATTTCGTGGGTCGCCTTGTAGATCAGGAAGGCGCCACCGGCGAGAAGGATGATGTCCTTCCACGACAGAGCCAGACCGAACAGCGTCACCACGGGATCTTGCAACTGCACGATGACGCTGATCAGCAACAACAGCACGATGCGGAACACCAGCGCCAGCCCGATGCCCAGCTTGCGGGCAAATTCGGCCTGTTCCCGCGGCAGGCGCGACACCAGCACCGAGATGAAAACGATGTTGTCGATCCCCAGCACGATCTCCATGACCGTCAGGGTAAGAAAAGCGACCCACACATTGGGGTCGGCCAGCAGTTCCATCATCGGCGGCGCTCCTAAACGCGTCTTGTTGCGCCTATCTAAGCAGGCCTCCGGCAAAGGGCAAAGCCAGCGTCTTGTTTTTTCCTGTGCTGCGGCGTTCCGCTACAGCACTCGGCAAGTGATCCACTGGCCCCGGACCCGATGGGGGTG
>CAKTFL010000111.1 GCA_934555855.1 uncultured Sphingomonas sp.
TCTCCGACACGAGCACCCCAGGCTATGTCTACCAGATGTCGGCGGAGCATCACCGCCGGGCGGAGATCGTGCTCGACCGGGTGAGCAACTGGCAGTTCCTGGCGCCGCAGACCGAGGAGGAGGCAGGCGAGAGCCGCGACGCGGTGGCGATGGAGATCCGCAACTCGCGCGACCTGCTGATCGCCAACCTGCACGCCTATCGTGTTACCCGCTCGCTCCAGCCGGCGCCGGCGGCGGTGACGCTCTATGGGTCGTCCGGCATCCGGTTCCGCAACGTCCATGTCAACGCGGAGAGCGGCTATGCCGCGTGCGACGCGAATGGCTGCGGCACCTATCTGCGCGCCAGCAAATATCCGTATGAAAATGCGATCGTCGACCGGACGCGTGGGGTGGAGGTGCGCGAGCGGGAGTTCGCCGCGCTCGACATCACGGATGCGCCTCTCCCCGCGCCCGCGCCCGCGCCCGCGCCCACCCCGTCGTCGGTGCACATGCTGGCAGAGGGGTTCTATTCGCTGGGCGGAGGCGCGGTGGACAGGGCGGGCAAGCTCTATTTCGTGGACCGGCAGTTCCAGCGCATCCACAGCTGGTCGGACAAGGAGGGGCTGGGGATCGTCGCCGACGCGCCGCTCGATCCCGTCAACCTGGCGATCGATCGCTCGGGCGACCTGCTGGTCCTGTCGTCCGCGGGGGCGGCAGCGACGGTGTACAGCATCGATCCGGCCGAGCCGCAGCAGGTGCGGGTGATCGCGCCGACGCCGGTGGCGGCCGGGCGCGCGGAGCGGCGCATCGCGCTGCCCGGCAGCTTCTGGAACAATGGCGAGTTCCGCGATCAATACGATGCCGCGACCGATCGCTTCACCACGCTCGAAGAGATGTTCGCGCGCGACATGGCATCGCCGGAGCCGCGCGAATATCTTTCTCCGGACGGCAGCCTGGCGCTGCCCGCCTATCGGGTCTGGCAACAGGGACCGGCCAACCATCTCGGCTGGCGCTTTTCCGACACGCTCGACACCTATGGCCTCGTGACCGGCAGGGTCGGCGAGCGCATCTATGTGGCGAACGGGTCGGAGGACCGGACCTATAGCGGGCTGCTGGGGCCGGGCGGCACGGTGACGGCGCTGAAGCCCTTCGCCCCGCGCGGCGGCGAGAGCGTCGCGGCGGGACCGGACGGGCGGGTCTATGTCGCCAACGGCCAGGTCTTCGTCTACGATGCCGACGGCCGCGAGCAGGGACGCATCGACGTGCCGCAGCGTCCCCTGCAACTGCTGTTCGGCGGGCCGGACGGGCGGACGCTGTTCATTCTCACCCATCACGCGCTGTTCGCCGCCCGTCCCTGAGCCGCCGTCCCTGAGCCCTCCCCGGCACGGCCCCGCGACTTTGGTCGTAGATGCCGTGCGGCCCCGCATCCGGTACAATGCGGCCAGCCGACACGGATCCCGCAGCCGAACGAACACGGCGCGGGCCGATGTCATTGAGGGGATGATGGATGGACAAGATCTTGGGCGAGCGCCGTCGGAACACGCGCGTTCGCGATGCCGCGGTCAGCCTGGCGGTGCTCGCCACGGCGCTGGCCGCAACCCCGGCGGCTGCCGCGACGATGGCGCAGGTGGCATCGCCGGAGCCCGACCAGGCGACCGTGCCCGCATCGCCCGCGACACCGATTCCCGCCCAAGCCGGCGAGCCCGTGCAGGCCGGCGAACCGCAACCGGCCGCGCCCGCGAGCGACGTCATCGTCACGGGCACGCGCATCACCGCCAGCGGCTTCAACGCGCCGACCCCGACGACGGTGATCGGCGAGGACCAGATCCAGCGTAACGCGCAACCCAACATCTTCACTACCGTCGCCCAGCTGCCCTCGCTCCAGGGGTCGACCGGCGCGTCCACCGGCACGTTCAGCACCTCCAGCGGCCAGCAGGGACTCAGCTCCTTTTCGTTGCGCGGGCTCGGCACGATCCGCACGCTGACGCTGCTCGACGGTCAGCGCGTGGTCGGCGCCAACGTCACCGGCGTGCCGGACATCAGCCAGTTTCCGCAACTGCTGATCCGGCGGGTCGACGTCGTCACCGGCGGCGCTTCCGCGTCCTACGGCTCCGACGCGGTCGGCGGCGTGATCAACTTCATCACGGACACGCGCTTCACCGGGTTCAAGGCCAATCTGCAGACCGGCGTCACCACCTATGGCGACGATGGCCAGGTGCTGGCGCAGGCGGCGGTCGGCCGGAACTTCGCGGGCGACCGGCTGCATGTCGTGCTGAGCGGCGAATACGCGCATGAGGAGGGCGTCGGGCCCGGCGACTTCGGCGAGGACCTGGCCGGCAAGCGCGACTGGTATCGCGCGACGACGCTGGTCGATACCGGCATCCGCAACAACGGCTCGCCGCAATTCCTCTATCGCGACCACGGCCAGGCGTACCAGTACACCAAATACGGGCTGATCAGCGCCGGCCCGCTGCAAGGCATAGCGTTCGACGCGAACGGCCAGCCGTTCAACTTCAACTACGGCTCCAACGGCGTGCCGGCTAGGAACGCGGCCGGCAACGTCAACGGCTGTTACGTCGGCTTCTGCGTCGGCGGCGACCAGTCGGGCCATGTCGGCTCCGGCACGTCGCTGCAATCGGCGCTGCAACGGGCGAATGGCTATGGCCGGATCGGCTACGAGCTGGCGCCGAACATGGAATTGTACGTCACCGCCAATGTCGCGCAGGTGAAGACCAGCAACCAGCCCAATCCCGGTGCCGCGAAGACCGGGCTGACCATCCAGTGTGCCAACCCCTATGTCCCGGCGTCGATCCAGGCGGCCTGTGCCGCGAACGGCATCACCAGCTTTCAATATGGCCTCAGCAACGCGATCCTGCCCAACATCAAGGTCCATACCGACCGGCGGCAATATCGATTCGTCGGCGGGCTGAAGGGCAAGGCGGCGCTGTTCGGCGGCGACTGGACCTATGACGCCTATTACGAGCACGGCATCAACATCACCGACATCAATGTCGACAATATCAGCCTGACCGGCCGCTATAACCAGGCGATCAACGCGACCAGCCTGAACGGCCAGATCGTCTGCGCCAATGCCGCCGCGCGTGCGTCGGGATGCCAGCCGATCAACGTATTCGGCGGCGCCGCCCCCTCGGCCGCCGCGCTGTCCTATATCGTCCCGGAGACGGGCCCCTTCCAGCATACCAAGCAGACGCAGGACGTCGCCGCCGCCAGCATCTCGGGCGAGCCGGTCAACCTGTGGGCGGGACCGCTCGCAGTGGCGGCAGGCCTCGAATACAGGCGGGAATTCTATCGGGTGAACGCCGATCCCTATGGCGCGGGGGTGTCCGACATCAGCCCGAACTCCGCGCCGTATCCCGTCGACCCGTCGCTGCTGCCCGCAGGCAACAACTGGTATGCCGGCAATTACAAGAACGGGTCGGGCAAATATGACGTGGTGGAGAGCTTCCTGGAGCTCAACCTGCCGCTGCTCGATTCACGCGCGCTCGGCCGCGCCAACCTGAACGCCGCCGGCCGCGCGACGCGCTATTCAACATCCGGCACCGTTTATGCGTGGAAGGTGGGCGGCACCTGGCAGACGCCGCTCAGCGGCTTCCGCCTGCGCGCGGTGACGTCGCGCGACGTGCGCGCGCCCAACCTGTCCGAACTGTTCGCCGCCCCGACCACGACGACAGTGCCCAACTTCACCGATCCGTTCCGCAACACGCAGGTGCTGATCATCCAGAACACCATCGGCAATCCCGCCCTGCGCCCCGAGATCGCGCGCAGCACCGAACTGGGCGCGGTGCTGTCGCAACCGTCCTGGCTGCCGGGGCTCAGCCTGTCGTTCGATTATTACAAGATCAAGCTGAACGACGTCGTCTCCAGCCTGACGGCGGCGCAGATCGTCAACCTGTGCTTCCAGGGGAATACGGATACCTGCGGCGCCTTCAACCTCCAGAACACCGCGGGTCCCAATTTCGTCAATGTACAGGCGTTCAACCTCGCGTCGATCAAGACCGACGGCTTCGATATCGAGGGCAGCTATCAGTGGCGCCGCCCGCTCGGGCTGGGCGGCAGCCTGACCCTGCGCGCGCTGGCGACGCATGTGCGGAAATTCGTCACCGATCCGGGCCTGCCGGGCACGATCCCAGTCGATACGGCGGGCGCCAACTCGGGCGCGATCCCCGACTGGAAATGGCTGGCGATCCAGACCTGGGACCAGGACGATTTCAGCCTGACGTTGCAGCAACGCTGGTTCAGCGACGGGGTGATCGGCCATCAGTATGTCGTCTGCTCGCCGGGCAACTGCCCCGTATCGACCGCGAACAATCCGACCATCGACTATAACCGGATGAAGGGCGCCTTCTACTTCGATATCGGCGGGTCGCTGAACGTCACCAAGCAGGTCAGCTTCTTCTTCAAGGTCGACAATCTGTTCGACCACGACCCGGAGCCGTCACCCCAGACCAACACCGGGCTCGACGTCAATCCCGCGCTGTACGACACGCTGGGCCGCTTCTACCGCATCGGGCTTCGCATGAGGTACTGACGCGGCTGGACCTTTCCCGCCTTTCCCGCCATTCTGGCGTGACGGGAGGCGGGGCGACATGGACAGTGGGGAACCGGATGATCGCCGGCTTCTGAACGAGGCCAAGGCTGCGCTTCGCGCCGATGATCGGGAACGGGCCGCGACGGCTCTTGCCGAGATGACGAGGCTGGGCGCTGCCCGTGCCCAGACGAAGGTCGCCAATGATCGTTCCTGACCCGACTGCCGCCACCAACCGATCATCCGCACCCCGACCAACCGCCCCATGAGCCCGTTGACCAATGCCGCCACGCCCTCCCGCTCGCCCGGCGGGGCGGTTCAGGGCGCGCGCGCCCTGCCGATGACCGAGGGGCACCCGCCCTCATGGCGCATCGCCGGCTTCGCGCTGTCCGCGGCGGGCGCGATGCTGTTCGCGATCAAGGGCGTGTTGATCAAGCTGATCTACCGATACGGTATTGACACGACGAGCCTGCTGGCGATGCGGATGGTGCTGGCGGTGCCGGTGTTCGCCCTGGTTGGCGTGCAGCGGTGGCAGCGACTGGAGCGGGGTGCCCGGCCGGACGCCCGCACGGTCGGCCTGGCGATGCTCGTCGGCATCATCGGCTACTACATCTCCTCCTGGCTCGACTTTCAGGGGCTGCAGACGCTGGACGCGCAGATCGAGCGGCTGATCCTGTTCACCTATCCGTTCCTGGTGATCCTGTTCGGACGATTGCTGTTCGGGCATCCCCTGCGCGCCCATGCGCTGGCCGGCGCCGGTATGAGCTATGTCGGCCTGTTCGTAATGTTTGCGGGCGAGCCGGCGCGGCTCGGCAATGCGGCGCTGATCGGCGGTTCCTTCGTGGGAGCGTCGGCGGTGGCCTTCGCCCTCTACCAGCTGTTCGCGCGTGAGCTGATCCTGCGGTGCGGCGCGTTCCTGTTCACCGCCATCGCGATGAGCGCGGCCGGCGTGGCGGCGTTGTTTGGCTTCTTCCTGACCCACCCGGCGGCGGCGCTCATACCCCCGTCCGGCGCCTGGGCGTCCATCGTGGCGCTGGCGGTGTTTTCGACGATCGTCCCTGCCTTTCTGATGTCGGCGGGCACGGCGAGGATTGGCGCGCAGGGCACCGCCATCGTCTCGACAATCAGCCCGGTCGTGACCATCGCCGTGGCGATCGCTGTGCTGGGCGAGCCGTTCGGCTGGCCCGAAGCGATCGGCACGATCTGCGTGCTGGGCGGCGTTGGCCTGTTCAGCCTGGTCGAGACCCGCCCGCGTTCCTATCAGGCGGGAGAGGAAGGGCCGGCCTGAATCGCCGCGTCACCGGCGGGGGGGGATCCGAACCGCGAAGCCACCTACCTCCGCCCGACGAACTGCTAGCACGGTTGCGCGTCGCGCTCCGCCACCACGGCACGTCCGAGATCAGGCCGAAGGTCGTAAAGCGCGGTGACCTTGACGACCGATCTCGACCGGCGGGCAGTCCGGCGCGGTGTTGAGGAACTTCGCCTGGCCCGCAAGCAACATGATATGCCGGCGGTGCTGGCGCGGCACCTCGGGCGCGTCCACACGCATGAGCGGATCATTGCGGCCGCCTGAGGCAGCGAGGAGGACCCGCAGATAGAGTATCTGCGTATCGTCATCCGCAACCTGCGCAGAAACTGGAGCCGCCCGGCACCGTCGGCGGCGTGATCTCCGACGAACTCTGCATCGGCTATCGCTTTATGGCAGAGAAGCAGAACAGGATAAGTCGTTGTGAGTCATGGGAATACCCATGCACGCTTATTGTATTTCAGCGGGGCACCGATGAGTAGTTGACGCGAATCGCATTGCGACGCAGCATACATGCTCCGCAGTGTTGCGAGTGGATGCATCAAAAGATGCGCCAATCGCATCAACCTTCCGGTGGGGACATCGGCCGACAACCGCCATCAGCGCGGTGCGTCCGATCATGTCCAATCATTGGGGGTTCTTCATGCGAGCATCGTTGGTTGTTGATCTCTTCCTGGGGTCATCCCTGGCCGTCATGGCATCACAGGCCATGGCGCAAACCGGGCCCGCATCCGACGCACAGGTCGCGACCAACCCGCCGGCCCAGTCCGCCCCGGTCGATGCGCCCGCATCTGCAACGCCCACCGCGGAGGATCACAGCAGCGACGTCGTGGTACTCGGAACACGCCGCAGCGACCGAACCGTCACCGACTCCGCGTCGCCGGTCGACGTCGTCAGCTCTGCCGAGCTGCAGGCGCAGCCTTCGGCCAACATGCTGGATACGATCAAGAACATCATCCCGTCCTTCTTCGTCGGGCAGAACACCATCGCCGACGCCTCCAGCTTCGTCCGCTCGCCGTCCCTGCGCGGCCTGCCTGGCGATCAGGTGCTCGTGATGCTGAACGGCAGGCGCTACAACCGCTCGGCGCTGGTGCAGGTCTATTCGGGCGGCGACACCGGCCTGTCCTACGGCTCGCAGGCGGCGGACCTGTCGGCAATCCCGTCGATCGCGATCGGCAACCTTCAGATCCTGCGCGAGGGCGCAACCGCCCAATACGGGTCCGACGCGATCGCCGGCGTGATGAACTTCGGCCTGCGGAAGGATGCCGGCCTGGAGATTCAGGGTCGCTGGGGTCAGTATTACGA
>CAKTFL010000112.1 GCA_934555855.1 uncultured Sphingomonas sp.
AGGAAGCGATGCCCGGCGTTGCCGGTGCTCATCATCAGCGGCTTCGCCGAACTGCCCCCGGGCCGCGCGGCGGCGCTGGCAAAGCTGGGCAAACCGTTCACCGAGCGGCAGCTTGCCGACGCGCTGGATGGCGTTATGGCCGGGCGGAGCTGACGCACCCCTGCGGCGTGGGCAGCCGGATCTTCGCCCGCCGCACGCTCGACGGCGGCGAAGGTTCCCACCGACCTTGCCTCAAGCAGTTGACAGAAGCGGGGCGGGTCCTTACCTGCGCTCCACCCCCATAGCGCGATCACGGCGGCGCCCTTGTTGCGCTCCGCCGCTTTCGTCGGTTCGGGGTCAAACGCGTCGAGATAGCGGTCGTGCTGCCATGCCGGTCGCTGTGGAGCTAGGAGAAAAAGTTCATGGCACGTATCGCGGGTGTCAATATCCCGACCAACAAGCGCGTGGTGATCGCGCTGACTTATATTCACGGCATCGGCCCGGCCAAGGCCAAGGAAATCACCGGCAAGCTGAACATCGCGGCGGAGCGTCGCATCCAGGACCTGACGGATCAGGAAGTGCTTCAGATTCGTGAAGCGATCGACGCCGATCACACGGTCGAGGGCGATCTGCGTCGCGAAACGGCGATGAACATCAAGCGCCTGATGGACCTGGCCTGCTATCGCGGCCTGCGTCACCGCAGGGGTCTGCCGGTCCGTGGCCAGCGTACGCACACCAATGCGCGCACCCGCAAGGGCAAGGCCAAGCCGATCGCCGGTAAGAAGAAGTAAGCAAACAGTCCGGGGGACTGTTTGCTCCGCCGGAGGCAGGGCGCCGCTGGGCAGCCCCCTCCAGGAGGGTCCCCGGCCAACCAGGTCAGGATAGAGTTCAATGGCACAAGCACCGCAGCGCCTTCGCCGTCGCGAGCGCAAGAACATCACCGCCGGCGTCGCGCATGTGAACGCCAGCTTCAACAACACCATGATCACCATCACCGACGCGCAGGGCAATGCGATCAGCTGGTCCTCGGCCGGCATGATGGGCTTCAAGGGCTCGCGCAAGTCGACCCCGTATGCGGCCCAGGTCGCTGCCGAGGACGCTGGCAAGAAGGCCGCCGAGCACGGCGTCCGCACGCTGGAGGTTGAGGTGAAAGGTCCCGGTTCGGGCCGTGAGTCAGCGCTGCGCGCCCTCCAGGCGGTCGGTTTCCAGATCACGTCGATCCGTGACGTCACCTCGATCCCGCACAATGGTGTGCGTCCGTCGAAGCGTCGCCGCGTCTGATCCCGTCGGGCGCTCCCACCGGAGCGCCCGAGCGGTTTTCGGCGTCGGCTGACGAGCCGGCGCCACTCGTACATCGAGGCCGGCGCCCCACCGGCCTCCAACCCAGGGGAACCCCGTGGCTGTCAACGCAAAGAACTGGCAGGAACTGAAGAAGCCGAACGGGCTCGAGAAGAAGTCGGCCGGCGACGGCAAGCGGAAGGCGACCTTCGTCGCCGAGCCGCTGGAGCGCGGGTTCGGTCTGACGCTGGGCAACGCGCTGCGCCGCGTGCTCCTGTCGAGCCTTCAGGGCGCCGCCGTGACCTCGATCAAGATCGAGAACGTGCTGCACGAGTTCAGCTCGCTCGCCGGCGTGCGTGAGGACGTGACCGACATCGTCCTCAACGTGAAGCAGATCGCGCTGAAGATGCAGGGCGAAGGACCCAAACGGCTCCAGCTCTCCGCCACCGGCCCGGCCGAAGTGAAGGCGGGCGACATCGCGGTATCCGGCGATATCGAGGTGATGAACCCCGATCTGGTCATCTGTCACCTGGACGATGGCGCGACGCTCAACATGGAGCTGACGGCGGACGTGGGCAAGGGCTATGTGCCCGCGACTGCCAACCGCCCCGCTGACGCGCCGATCGGCCTGATTCCGGTCGACGCGCTCTACTCGCCGGTCCGCCAAGTCTCGTACAAGGTCGATCCGACCCGTGTAGGCCAGGACCTGGATTACGACAAGCTGACGCTTACCATCGAGACCGATGGCACGATCACCCCTGAGGACGCGGTGGGCTATGCCGGCCGCATTCTCCAGGACCAGCTGGCGCTGTTCGTCCACTTCGACGACTCGTCGGTGACGCGCGCTTCGGCTCCGGTCGGTCAGGTGGCCGTGCCTGCGGCGGGCGTCGAGCCGGCTGGCGACACGCAGCAGATCAACCGCTACCTGCTCAAGAAGGTGGATGAGCTGGAGCTATCCGTCCGTTCGGCCAACTGCCTGAAGAACGACAACATCATCTATATCGGTGATCTGGTCGGCAAGTCCGAGGCGGAAATGCTGCGGACGCCGAACTTCGGCCGCAAGTCGCTCAACGAGATCAAGGAAGTGCTCTCGTCGATGGGCCTGCGCCTTGGCATGGAAATTCCGGGCTGGCCGCCGGAGAACATTGAGGAAATGGCAAAGAAGCTCGAGCAGGAGATCATGGGCTGATCCGCACACCCGCAGCGTAGCTACGGGTGATACGGGCGGCCCCGACCAGCGGGGCCGAAGGCCTAGACTGACGACGCGGGATTTACTCCCGCGTCAAAGTCGCCATAAAGCGCCGCGCCCGCAGATGCGGGGCTGGAATGGATCCCGGCCTGTGCCGGGATGACGTTAAATCGGGTGGGCCGACCGTCCTCACCTGGATCGGGGTACCTAATACGGCCCCCCTACGAACGAAGGAACTACCCATGCGTCATCGCGTCGGCGGCCGTAAGCTGCAGCGTACCTCGGCCCATCGTCAGGCCCTGTTCCGCAACATGTCGGCCGCGCTCATCAAGCATGAGCAGATCACCACCACCGTCGCCAAGGCGAAGGAACTGCGTCCCTACATCGAGAAGCTGATCACGCTGGCGAAGAAGGGTGGCCTGTCCAATCGCCGCCTCGCTCACGCGCGCCTGCTCGACGACGCGCAGCTGGTGAAGCTGTTCGACGTTCTCGCGGATCGCTATGCATCTCGCAATGGCGGCTATACCCGCATCATCAAGGCGGGCATTCGCGCCTCCGATGCGTCGCCTATGGCGATCATCGAGTTCGTCGATCGCGACGTGTCGGCCAAGGGTCAGGACTCTGGACCGGTGCAGACCGACGAGGATTTCGATCAGGCGGCATAATCGCCCTCTGTCAGTATGCGTAACGAGGGGTCGTCCGGCAACGGGCGGCCTCTTTGCGTTGGGCAAAAGAGAGGAGAGAACACAAGGCTGACTCGGGCCACGGTCGCTGCTAACGGCATCGCCATGCAGCATCCCGACAACATCCTCATCGTCGATTTCGGCAGCCAGGTCACCCAGCTGATTGCCCGCCGCGTGCGCGAGGCGGGGGTCTATAGCGAAGTGGCACCGTTCCAGGCGGCGGAAGAGGCATTCCATCGCCTGAAGCCGGCCGGCATCATCCTGTCGGGCGGTCCCGCTTCCGTCACGGCGGACACCAGCCCACGTGCCCCGCAAGGCTTGCTGGAGGCGGGCGTGCCGGTGCTGGGGATCTGCTACGGCCAGCAATTGATGAGCGCGCAGCTTGGCGGCAATGTCGTGGTCTCGGGCGATGGCGGTGAGTTCGGCAAGGCCTTTGTCGAGGTGAAGCGCCCTTGCGCGCTGTTCGACGGCATCTGGCAACCTGGCGAGCGGCATCAGGTCTGGATGAGCCATGGCGACAAGGTGGACGCGATCCCGCCGGGGTTCGAGCCGGTCGCGACGAGCGAAGGCGCACCGTTCGCAATCGTCGCGGACGAAGCACGGCGCTTCTATGGCGTCCAATTCCACCCGGAAGTGGTGCACACACCCGATGGCGGCAAGCTGATCGCCAACTTTGCCCGCCATGTCTGCGGCCTGAAGGGCGACTGGACCATGGCCGAATTCCGCAGCGCCAAAATCGCGGAGATCCGGCAGCAGGTGGGCAAGAGCCGGGTAATCTGCGGCTTGTCGGGCGGGGTCGACTCCGCAGTCGCGGCGGTGCTGATCCATGAGGCGATCGGCGACCAGCTGACCTGCGTCTTTGTCGACCACGGCCTGATGCGTTCGGCCGAGGCGGAGCAGGTGGTAAGCCTGTTCCGGGGCAGCTACAACATCCCGCTGGTGCACGTAAATGCCGAGACGCTGTTCCTGAACGGCCTGAAGGGCGTCACCGACCCCGAGGCGAAGCGCAAGTTCATCGGCAAGACCTTTGTCGAGGTATTCGAGGACGAAGCGAAGAGGATCGGCGGCGCGGAGTTCCTGGCGCAGGGAACGCTGTATCCGGACGTGATCGAGAGCGTCAGCTTCACGGGCGGCCCGTCGGTAACGATCAAGAGCCACCACAATGTCGGTGGCCTGCCCGAGCGGATGAACATGAAGCTGGTCGAGCCGCTCCGCGAGCTGTTCAAGGACGAGGTGCGCGAACTGGGCCGCGAGCTGGGGTTGCCCGAGGCGTTCGTGGGACGTCATCCGTTCCCGGGACCAGGTCTCGCCATTCGCATTCCGGGGGAGGTCACCAAGGAACGGTGCGACATCCTGCGTAAGGCCGACGCCGTCTATCTCGAAGAGATCAGGAATGCCGGCCTGTACGACGCGATCTGGCAGGCTTTCGCGGTGCTGCTGCCGGTGCGCAGCGTCGGCGTGATGGGCGACGGACGGACCTATGACTCGGTGCTGGCCCTGAGGGCAGTCACCTCCGTCGATGGCATGACGGCCGACGTGTTCGGCTTCCCCGGCGACTTCCTGCCGCGCGTGGCGACCCGCATCGTCAACGAGGTAAGGGGGGTAAACCGCGTCGTGTACGATTACACGTCCAAGCCGCCCGGCACGATCGAGTGGGAGTGACAAGGGCTCGCGGCCATGCTGGGCATGGTCGCAACCTGTTACTCAGGAGCGCAAGCTTTCGGAGGGGCGCTGCTGCAGGGCGGGCCCCTATCCCTCGTAGATTCCCGTCATATAGTCATTTGACAGGCCGAGCACCGCGTCTACATCGGCGGTCAGCGACAGATCCTGCTCGTTGGACCAGCTATGGGTGGTACCGTCGAGGGTCTCGTATGACCCGCTCAGTTCCGTATCGAGGCTGATGGTCGGGTTCAGGCTCACATGGCCCTCCAGCGCGTTCCCGCCGGTGGTCATCGAGCTGCTTCCGCCTTCGCCGCCGGTAGAGGTCGGGCCGGCATCGGATGATGCGGTATCCCCGGCTGCCCCGCCGCCGCCCTGATCGCCATCGCCGCCGAGCCCGAGATCGGGAACCAGAGATCCTTCGAGCTGAGCGCTTTCGGCGCTGTCGAAGATCTGGGTGAGAAGTCCTGCCATGATCGGATCTCCTGCTTATTCTTCGCGGAAAGCGTGGCTTGTCGCATCGGTGAACGGGCCGAACAGGTACTGGAACAAGCTACGGTCGCGCGTCTTGATGTTGACGCTGGCGGGGATGCCGGGTTGCAGCGTCAGCCCTTCGCGGCGGGCCTCTGCCGGATCGAGCAGCACCACCTCCGCCTTGTAATAGCTGGCCCCGCTCTCACTGACCGGCGCGGGAGAGAGGGTGACGACGCGACCGTCGAACGCGGTGCGTCCGTGCGGATTGACGCTGGAGAAGCGAACGGTCGCCGGCTGGCCGATCCGCACGTCGTCGATATCGGCCGGCTTTACCTGTGCCTCCAGGATCAGCGGGCGACTATCGGGCACGATCTCCATCAGCGTCTTGCCGCCGCCGATCACCATGCCCGCCCCCATCCGGGTCACGCCCGACACGCGTCCGGCAACAGGAGCGCAGATCACGTCCTGATCGGCGAGATAGCGCGTGACGTCGATTTGGGGCGAGATCTGTGCGATCTGGTCCTGCACCTGATTGAGCTGCATCGCCGCGTCCATCGACTCGCCGTCGCGTACCTTGCGCGCGGCAATCTGCGACTGAGCGATGGCGGCGCGCCCGCTGGCCGCCTCCGCGACCAGTTGCGCCTCGTTCTGCTCCATCGACACGATGGTCGTCTTGGCGCGAAGCCGATCGAAGATCAGCCGTTGCGCGGTCATCATCCGGGTGACGGCCGGGTCGCCCTCGCGGGTGCTCAGCCCGGCGGGGAAGGATATCCGGTCCAGCCGATCGCGCTCGGCGATCAGGCGGGCTTCCAGCGCCTGGAGCGCATCGCGCCGGGCCTGAATCTGGCGCAGTTGCGCGCCCGAGCGGACCCCGTTGAGGCGGACGAGCGGCTGGCCGGATCGCACCGTCTGCCCCTCACGAACGAGGAACTCGGTGACGATGCCCGATGCGGCCGGCTGGACGGAGAACCTCTCTCCGCTGACACTGACCACTGCCGGCGGGATCGCCGCCGCCGCGATGGGGGCGAGGAACGCGAAGATCAGGAAGACCGCCAGAAAGGCCGCAAGCGCGATCAGCCCGATCCTGACGGTGCGTCGCGGCGAGTCGAGCGGTTCGATGTCGAGCAGGCGCATCCGCCGCTCGATGAACTTGCGCGGCAGAGGGTCGGCATTTCCGGACTCGAGGAAATCGAGCTTCATGGTGTTGCCTCCACCAGCGGATCACGGGCGATCGAGCGAACCAGCTCCGTCTTCACCTCGCGGAACACGCGCGCGCGGGGACCATCGAGCTGCAACTCGCCCCTGGACAGCACGATGACACGATCGACATGCGCGATCGGGTTCAGTCGATGCGCGATCAGGACGATGGTCGACCCCTCCGCTTTCAGCGTGGCAAGCGCCGCGGCCAGCGCCTGCTCGCCATCGGCGTCGAGCGAGGCGTTGGGTTCGTCCAGCACCAGCAGCCGAGGGCTGCCGAACATCGCGCGGGCAAGGCCGATCCGCTGCCGCTGACCGCCCGACAGGCCCGACCCGCCCTCGTCCACCTGGGTCTCATAGCCGTCCGGAAGCGCCATGATCATGTCGTGGAGGTTCGCGCCCCGGGCGGCAGTGACCACCTGCTCGTCGGTCGCGCGGCTGAACCGCGCAATGTTTTCCCGGATGGTGCCGGGAAAGAGGCCGACGCTTTGGGGCAGGTAGCCGACATAGTGTGCCAGCGCTTCGCTGGTCCAGTGACGCCCCTCGATGCCGCCGATGGTGACCTGGAGACGGTCGTTCCTTCATCGCTACTACTCGTGATACCGTGAGGCACGGGTTGCCGGCTGTTGCGATGCCGCCA
>CAKTFL010000113.1 GCA_934555855.1 uncultured Sphingomonas sp.
CCCTGAGGCTACGCCTCAACCGCTGACCGCCTGCGCGGTGGCAAGGGATGGGCGGAGAGCGGAGGCACGGCCTTTGGAAGGCTGGTGGCGACAGCTGCCGGTCCCGAAAAGGACGGCATTTCGGAAAATCGGGATGACCACCCGCGGCAAAGACGCGATCAGGTCAGGATGACTGGCCGCAGCACCTCCTCGCAGAACGTGCGGAAGCTGGTCGATCCGAGATTTTCGGGCACTCGGGGAGCGGTGTCATCGATGCCCTCCTCCTTGGCACGATACATGTCGACATACCCTTGCGCGATGGATGCCGTTGCCCCCCGATCGATGAACTGCTGGCGAAACTGATCGTAGCCGATCTTCTGGTAGCGGACCGCGCGACCCAGCACCTCCGCCATGATCGTCGCCTGGTCGTTGAACGACAGCACCTCCGGCCCGAGCACCGGCACGTCCTCGCAGCCCGTCCAGCTATCGTCGCCGAGCAGGCGGACTGCCGCCGCGGCCATGTCGCTGGTCGCTGTGAAGGGCAGCTGCCGATCGGCATCGATCGGGCCGAAGAACATGCCCTTCTCGCGGATCGCGCCCACCTGCCTCGCGGTGTTTTCCATGAACGAAGGCATGGCGAGGCCGCGGAAGGCGGCGCCGCTCGCCATCAGCAGCTCGTCCGCCCGGAGCGACGCGGTGACAGGGCCGGCCCGATCCTGCCATCGCGTGCCGCGACCGAGTGCGGTGACCGCGACGACCCGCGGGACCGCGTGGCGCCGTAACGCCTCCGCCGCCGGTCGCGTGAAGTCTAGCCACGCTTCCTCCAGGCTCTTGGTGGCATCGGGCGGGACGAGCCAGAACACGGCATCGGCGTCGCCGAACGCCCGGTCGACGATCGTCGGATTACCGTGCGAGCCCTCGATCACCTCGATCCGCTTCCGGACGGTATCGGGAAGCGTGGCGGCATCGCACACGACGACGCGCACGTCGGCGCCGGCGGCGAGCAGCCCGGTGGTCACCTTGCGGCCGATCTGGCTGGTGGGTGCGGTAACGACGATCATGATCTGTCTCTCACGATGAGCGTGGATGGACCAAGGTGAAGGAGGGAAGTCGCCGCTGGCGGTGCGTCGCTTCGGCGGGCTGTGGTGTCCGGCGACGCCACGCGGCCGCTTCACAGGCGGATGCTAAGCTCGATATCATCGTCGAACGCCACGGAGCGGAAGCCGCCATTGGCGGCTCGGACGCGGTCGAGATAGGTAGGGCAGAAGTCCGCATTGTCGGCGACGATCAGCGCGCCCTGGCGAAGCCGCGGCAGCACGAGGTCGAGCACGTCCGGGTAGAGCGCCTTCGCGCCGTCTAGCAGAAGCAGGTCGACATGTCCGGGCAGGTCGCGCGCCAGCGTCTCCAGCGCATCGCCCTCACGAAATTCGACGAGGTCGCCAAGGCCCGCCTCCGCCAGGTTCGCCCTTGCCCGCGCTACCTTCGATGGCTCGAACTCGCTGGTGACAAGCTGGCCACCACCATTGTCGCGCAGTGCCGCCGCCAGACATATCGTCGACAGGCCGAAGGACGTGCCGAACTCCACGATCGAGGTGGCGCGCATCGAACGCGCCAGCATGTAGAGCAGGTCGCCCGTCGTACGCGACACGGCAAGCGGAATGTCCTTCATGCGGCTGTAGAGATCGAGATAGTCGGTGCGGCTGCGCACCAGCCGCGCCTTGTCGTCGCCTGTCAGGCCGTTCCAATAGTCGGCCACGGAGGGCGTGGTGGCGGGATCAACAGCATCGGCTTCGGTGAAGAGCCGGTCGAGCAGCGGCGCCACGGGGCTGGTCGTCAGGATCGTCATGGAAAGGCTCCTTGGAAAAGCGTCTTGCGATGCCATGGAAAATACGACTAGTTCGTCAGGTTTGTTAATCGCATTCGGAAAGGCGGGCATGGCCGAGCGCCGAAAACCGCAGATTTCCTCAAGGAAGCAGCCCCGACAGGCACGCGCGAACGACCTTGTCGCGGCCGTCCTCGATGCTGCTATTCAGGTTCTGCGAACCGACGGCGCGGCCCGGTTCACCACCGCTCGCGTCGCCGAGCGGGCAGGTGTGAGCGTGGGGTCCCTCTATCAATATTTCCCGAACAAGGCCGCGATCCTGTTCCGCCTGCAGAGCGACGAATGGCGGCGGACGAGCGCGATGCTGCGCGAAATCCTGGAAGATCGGGGCTCGACGCCGGTGTCACGACTGCGGGCGCTCACCCATGCGTTCCTTCGCTCCGAATGCGACGAAGCGGAGGTACGAACCGCCCTGGCGGACGCCGCACCGCTCTACCGCGATGCTCCGGAGACTGCAGCGGCGCGTGAGGCCGGATCGTCCGTGATCCTCGCCTTCATGAAGGAGGCACTGCCTGGCCGCGGGGGCGACGAGATAAGGCTCGCCTCCGATCTCGTGGAGTTGACGCTCACCCGGGTAGGGAGCCGCTTTTCGGAGCGACCACGGACGGAGCGAGAGATAAGTGCCTTCGCGGACGCGATGGCCGACATGTTCTCCGCCTACGTCCAGTTCGTTGCCCGCTAGTCGCCTGGATTCCCGATTGGGAACCTTCAGCGAGACCGCCAGGGCAGGGTCGGACTTCCCGGCGCGTCCAGCCTGGCCGATTTCGGGATGGCGCAATCTAGGAAACGGCCGAATTCGGGCGAACGCAACGCGTGACCCGAGTGACGCACCCAGCCTGTGGTCCCCCACCTCCGACTTGCGATCGCGGGCTGTCCTACAGCCCGCGCTTGTCCCATAAACCGGCGCGATGGACCATCCCTCATGCCTCGCCCATACCCATCGCAGGTCGGCGGCTATCGTCGGAGAAGGGGCGGCTAGTGTCGATATTCCGGAAACTTCGGAAACTTCGGCCATCAACCGCGGGGCTGACAGCGCCGCCGACCGCGCCTACATGCGCCGCCACATGTCCCGTACCCCAGCCAGAACCCCCGCCCGGACCAAGGCCCGCGCCGCGGCCCGTCTCGCCGCCGTCCAGGCGCTCTACCAGCATGAGATGGAGGGCACCGCCGTGCCGCAGCTCCTGCACGAGTTCCACCATCACCGGCTCGGCGCCACCGTGGAGGATGTGGAATATGCCGAGGCGGACGTCGATTTCTTCGACGATCTGGTCCGCGGCGTTTCCGCCCGTCAGGGAGAGATCGACCGCGCGATCGAGGCGAAGCTCGCCAGCGGCTGGAGCCTCGCCCGGCTCGACAAGCCGATGAAGGCGATCTTGCGCGCCGGCACCTATGAGCTGATGGCCCGCGCCGACGTGCCGACCGGCGCATCGATCAGCGAATATGTCGACGTCGCCCATGCCTTTTACGAGCGGCGGGAGGCGGGCTTCGTCAACGGCCTGCTCGATGCGATCGCCAAGCAGGTGCGGCCCGCCTGATGGCGGAGGTCGTCAACCTTCGTCAGGCGCGCAAGGCGAAGCGTCGTGCCGAGGCGGAGACGACCGCGGCCGCCAACCGCGCCGCCTTCGGTCGGACCAGGGCGGAAAAGGAGGTCACCACGGCCGAGCTCGACCGGCGCGCCCGCGATCTCGACAATGCCCGCCGGGAACGCTGACTTAGCGTCCGGTCAACACGTTGTTCCAGATCATCGCGTTGCCGACATCGTTGAACCAGTTGTCGAAGGTGATGCGAACCAGCGCGCTGTTCTGCTGGCCGAAGGACATGGCCTGTTCCTCGGCGGCGACGAGAAGAAAAGTGCTGCGTGGGCTGGCGCGGCCATTGATGTCGGCCAGTTCCGCCTCGGTCAGCGCACCGGCACCGAAGCCGGGTTCCGCCAGTGCGGTTGCCGGCATCGTAGCCAGGGCAAGCGCGGCGGCGGAAGCGAAGCGCAACGGAGACATTGGCCACCATCCTTTCCTTGCCCGCCCGTTCATCAATCGCATGGCGGGCGTGTCGGGTTCCGGGAAGGATTACGGCCGCATTGACAGGCGGACAGCCGGGCACCGCGGCGCTACCACCGGCCTGTGACCGAATCGGAGTTCATAGCCGCGCTCCGCACGTTGCCGCTCCATTCCGGCGCGCGCGGCCTGCTCGATGACGCGGCGCTGGTCGCGGCGGGGCCGCTGGTCCTGACCACCGACACGCTGGTCGAGGGGGTTCATTTCCTCGCCGCGGACCCGCCGGAGGATGTCGCCTGGAAGCTGGTGGCGGTCAGCCTGTCGGATCTCGCGGCCAAGGGCGCGCGGCCGGAAGGGATCCTGCTCAACTATCCGCTCGACCGCGATGGCGGGGACCGGCGCTTCCTCGCCGGCCTGGCGGAGGTGCTGGAGACGTTCGACGTTGCGTTGATCGGCGGCGACACGGTGTCGCTGCCGGCCGGTGCGCCGCGGGTGCTGACGGTGACCTCGCTCGGCGCCGACGCCGCCGCTCCGTCCCGAACGGACGCGTGTGCCGGGGACGGCCTGTGGGTTACGGGCACGATCGGCGATGCGGGTGCGGGCCTGCAGATCGCGCTGGGAGAAGCCGGCCCGGCCGAGCTACTCGCCGCCTATCGCCGCCCCTGGCCGCGCCTGGCGGAGGGACGCGCGCTCGGCCCGGTCGTCCATGCCATGGCCGATGTCTCTGACGGCCTGCTGCTCGACGCGGCGCGGATGGCGGCGGCGAGCGGATTGTCGGTGTCGGTCGCGCTCGACGCGGTGCCCCTGTCGCCCGCAGCCCGCGCCTGGGGCATGGACCCGCTCGCCGCCGCGACGGCCGGCGACGACTATCAGCTGCTGTTCGCCGCGCCCGCCGGCTGGACGCCGCCGGTCGCCGCGACACTCGTCGGCCGTTTCGCTGACGGATCAGGGCTCGGCCTGACCCACGCGGGCTTGCCCGTGCCGCTGCCCGCCAGCCTCGGATACCAGCACGCAAGTCGTTGATGCGCTTGCGCTGTCCGGCTCGCCACCATAGCCTCCGGGCTGCGCGGCCAGTCCGGACCACATGGGCGGTCGCCACACAGGAGAAGGAAGCGCGCATGACAAATGTCTATGTCGCCATCCTCTGCGGCCTGCTGGCCGTGGTCTATGGCTTTGTGACCAGCCGCCAGGTGCTGAAACAGCCCGCGGGCGACGCCCGGATGCAGGATATCGCCGCCGCCATCCAGGAGGGCGCCAGGGCCTACCTGGTCCGGCAATATACCGCCATCGCGATCGTCGGCGTGGTCGTCGCCGCCATCCTTCTCCTGACGCTGGGGACGCTGTCCACCGTCGGCTTCGCGATCGGCGCGGTGCTGTCGGGCCTGGCCGGCTTTATCGGCATGACCATTTCCGTGCGCGCGAATGTCCGCACCGCCGAGGCGGCGCGCCGGTCGCTCCAGGACGGGCTGACCACCGCCTTCCGCTCCGGCGCGGTGACGGGGATGCTCGTCGCGGGGCTTGGCCTGCTCGCGATCAGCGTGTTCTTCTGGTATCTCACCGGCCCCGCCCGGCACGCGCCGGGCGACCGCGTCATCGTGGAGGCGCTGACCGCGCTGGCGTTCGGCGCCTCGCTGATCTCGATCTTCGCGCGGCTGGGCGGCGGCATCTTCACCAAGGCCGCGGACGTCGGCGCCGACCTGGTCGGCAAGGTGGAGGCGGGCATTCCGGAGGATGACCCCCGCAACCCGGCGGTGATCGCCGACAATGTCGGCGACAATGTCGGCGACTGCGCCGGCATGGCCGCCGACCTGTTCGAGACCTATGTCGTGACGCTCGGGGTGACGATGGTGTCGATCGCGCTACTGGTCCGCGCCGACGCCGCGGAGCTGATGAGGCTGATGACCCTGCCGCTGATCGTTGGCGGCGTGTGCATCGTCACGTCGGTGATCGGCACCTATTTCGTCCGGCTCGGGCGTGCGGGCTCGATCATGGGCGCGCTGTACAAGGGATTCCTCGTCGCGGCCGGACTCGCGGTTCCCGCCATCTATGTCGCGACGCGCGCCGTCCTCGGCGATCTCGACGCCGTGATCGGCGGTGCGGGCTTTCTCGATGCGGGAAGCGACGCGCTCACCACCGGCTTCGACGCGCCCGCCCAAACCTCGGCGGGGTTCACCGGCACCGACCTGTTCTGGTGCATGATGCTGGGGCTGGTGGTGACCGGCCTGATCGTCTGGATCACGGAATATTACACCGGCACCGCCTATCGCCCGGTCAAGTCGATCGCCAGGGCGTCGGAGACGGGCCATGGCACCAACGTCATCCAGGGGCTGGCGATCAGCCTGGAGGCGACGGCGCTGCCGACGCTGTTCATCGTCGTCGCGGTGGTGATCGCCTATCAGCTCGCCGGGATCATCGGCATCGCCTTCGCCGCGACGTCGATGCTGGCGCTGGCGGGCATGGTCGTGGCGCTCGACGCCTATGGTCCGGTCACCGACAATGCCGGCGGCATCGCCGAGATGGCGGGGCTGCCCGACGAGGTGCGCCATCGTACCGACGCGCTCGACGCGGTCGGCAACACGACCAAAGCGGTGACCAAGGGTTATGCGATCGGCTCTGCGGGCCTTGCCGCGCTGGTGCTTTTCGGGGCGTATACCACCGACCTCCAGACTTACTTCCCCGATCTCACGGTCGATTTCAGCCTGTCAAATCCGTATGTCATCGTCGGCCTGCTGCTCGGCGCGTTGCTGCCCTACCTGTTCGGCGCGTTCGGCATGACCGCGGTAGGCCGCGCGGCGGGCAGCGTGGTCGAAGAAGTGCGCGGCCAGTTCCGTGACAATCCGGGGATCATGCAGGGCACCAGCCGCCCAAATTACGGGCGAACCGTCGACCTGGTCACCCGCGCCGCAATCCGGGAGATGATCGTCCCCTCCCTCCTCCCCGTCCTGTCGCCGATCGCGCTCTATTTCGTGATCCGCTGGGTCGCCGGGCAGGCGCAGGGGTTCGCGGCGCTGGGCGCGATGCTGCTGGGAGTCATCGTCTCGGGCCTGTTCGTGGCACTGTCGATGACCAGCGGCGGCGGCGCCTGGGACAATGCCAAGAAATATATCGAGGACGGCAATCACGGCGGCAAGGGATCGGAGGCGCACAAGGCGGCGGTGACCGGCGACACGGTCGGCGATCCCTACAAGGACACGGCCGGCCCGGCGGTGAACCCGATGATCAAGATCAC
>CAKTFL010000114.1 GCA_934555855.1 uncultured Sphingomonas sp.
TCGCTGCAGCGCATCCCCGGCGTCGCGATCGAGCGGCAGGGTGGCGAAGGTCGGCGCATCTCCGTGCGCGGCCTGGGCTCGCAGTTCACCGCCGTCCGCCTCAACGGATTGCAGACCATCGCCGCGGGCGCGGACAACGCGACCCGCTCCTTCGATTTCAACATCTTCGCGTCCGAACTGTTCAATAGCCTGGTCGTGCACAAGACCTATGAGGCTTTGCTGGACGAGGGATCGCTCGGTGCGGTCGTTGACCTGAATACCGGCAACCCGCTGGCAGGAAAGACCGGCTTCACCGGAGCCTTGAATGTCCAGGGCGCGTACAATTCCAACACCGAGCAGGTGAAGCCGCGCATTGCCGCGCTGCTGTCTTACAAGGCGCCTTCCGGCACCTGGGGCGCGAACGTCTCCGCCGCTTACTCCAAGACCTTTGCCAAGGAACTGGGCAACGATTCCGTGCGGTGGGCGCAGGCGACCTTCGACTCGGTGAACGGCGTGCCTTGCTACACGGCGCCCAACCGCGGCGGCGCGTATGTCCCGAGTGCCGGCTGCAACGAGGTCGCGCTCGCGTTTCATCCGCGCATTCCCCGCTACGTCGACGACCGCCGCACGCGCGAGCGGCTGGGCATCACCGGCAGCTTTCAGTTTGCCCCGACCGACGCGACCAATCTGTCGATCGACGGCCTCTACTCGAAGTTCGACGAGTTCCAGGATTTTCGCACGGCCGAGGTGCTGTTCCGCGGCAACGAGCGCGCTACCGATGTCAGCAACTACACGGTTCGGGAGGAGGCGAGCGCGCTCTCTGCCGTGCCCAATCGCACGCTGATTTCCGGCACTTTCAACGATGCGTGGGTTCGTACAGAGCATTACGAGCGGGACCTGAACACCGAATTTTACCAGGGGAGCGCCCGCCTCCAGCAGCGGCTATCCGGCGACGTGAAGATCAATCTGCTCGGCGGCTTGTCCAAGTCGACCAGCGATGTCCCGCGTGAGACGACGATCCTGTTCGACGACCGCGATGCGGCGAACTTCCGCTATGATTACACCAACATGCGAAATCCCGTCATCGCGTTCGGCACCGACGTGAACAACCCCGGAACCTTCCAGCTCTCAGAAATCCGCGACAGCCTGTCGACCGTCAAGAACAGCTTCCGCACTGTCTCCGGCGACGTGGAGTGGGACGCGAACAAGAATTTCAAGGTGCGGCTAGGCGGGTTCTATCGACGCTATGCCTTCGACCGGGTAGGATCGGATCGCAACACGGTCGTTTGTCCGACGGTGACGACGCCGACCCGTGACGTCGTCCTGGGTACGATCACCTGCACGCCCTCCACCGTGTTCGGGCCATCGGCCGTATACGGCTTCCCGGTCACTCCCGCGCTGACCGAAGCGTTTACCTTGTCCGACAAGGCGGGAGCACCTGCGGGATCGACGACTAATTGGGTGGTCGCAGACATCCCTGCGGCTGCCGAGTTCACGCGGCTCTACAGCATCACGCCCCGTCGTAACGACGGTGGAACGCGCGGCGTGATCGAGGAGAGCAAGGGCGGCTACCTGCAGTTCGACGGCAAGGGTCAGGTGCTTGGCATGGACTTCACGCTCAATGCCGGCGTTCGATACGCGCGTACGGACCAGAACTCGCGCGGCATTAACAACGGCACGGTTGTGGTGATCGACCGTTCGTACGAAGACTGGCTGCCGGCCATCAATCTTTCGCTCACGCCGCATCGCGACGTAGTGATCCGCGCCGCCGCATCGGAGGTGATGACGCGCCCCGAACTGGGTGACTTGTCACCTGGCGGCACGGTTGACGGCTTCAACTATCGGGTCAGCTTCGGCAATCCGTTCATCGAACCGTACCGCGCGCAGTCCTATGACCTGTCCGTCGAGTGGTACTTCCGCCCGCAGGCGCTGCTGTCGGTTGCCTATTTCAAGAAGAACGTCGATACGTTTCCGATCGCGCAAAGCACGACGGGCACCTATGCATCCACCGGGCTGCCGACGTCGATCATCAACCCGAGCTCTCCCGCTGCCACCAACGTCGAGGGCGCGCCCTGGACCATCGCGTCGATCGTCAACGGCACGGGCGCGAAGATCGACGGCTTCGAGGTGGCGTTCCAGACGCCGCTCTGGTTCCTGCCGGGTTTTCTAGAGAACTTCGGCGTGCTCGCCAACGCGACCTTCGTGTCGTCGAATGCCAACTACAGCGTGCAGGGACCGGGTACGACGATCACCGCGACCGGCGCGATCCCGCTGACGAACGCACGGCTGGATGCACAGCTCTACAACCTGTCCAAGCGGTCTTACAATGCAACGCTCTACTATGAGGATAGCCGCCTCAGCGCCCGTGTGTCTGGCGCCTACCGCAGCCCTTTCGTAATCGGGCCCAGCGGCACGGGCAACGTGTTCGAAGGCAACAACGAGAGCCTCTACGTCGATGCGTCAATCAGCTACCGCATCTTCGAAACGCTGACACTGTCGCTGGAAGGCATCAATCTCACGGACGAGCGAACCGACCGGTTTGCCGATCAGGCATCGGATCGGGTGCTGACCTCGACCAGCTTCGGGCGTACGGTCACTGCAGGGGTTCGTTTGGCTTTCTGAAGAATTGGTTTCGGCCGATCGGGCCGGTATCGGCTTTTCCGGTGCGCGCAATGCGGCCGGAAGGCTGATGCCGACCGATCGGACCTTTGCGCAAGGTCGTGATCTTCCGGTCGCCCCCAATAGCTGGTGAACGTCGTCGTCGCCGCCGTTCACCTGATAGTCGCGGCGCAGTCGAGAGTTGATCGGGTCACGGATGGTGCCGATCTTCAGACCATGCTCGCGTGCGAACGCGACCCGGTCGTCCAACCGCGCCGTCTTGCCGTCGTCCCTCATTCTCCCCGTTTCGTCATCCACGAGGATCACCATGAGGCTGTTGCGCGCATCCCTGATGATCTCCTCGGGCGAGAAGACTCGCCCATCTGTTTCCCACGAAGCGGCTTACATCGAGGAGAAGAGGGCGGTTCTGGCCAGGTTCAGCGCGGTTACGGCATCGTGTCGACGCTGCGCTTCACGCATTGCGTCGATGTCGAGCTTGTCCAGTGCGCGTTCTATGGCTTTCAGGAATCCGATCGCGCTGTTGGCGGCCGCCACGCTGTCCTCCCGGAACGGGAACTGGTCGAGCTGCCAGACACCTTCCCAATTGTTCTTTCGCAGGGTGAAGAAGAACTCGAACAGCTCGATGGGGTGCACGGAGCCTGCGATCATATCGTCGTCCCAACCGCGCAGGTTGTCGTTGACATCCATGCCGAACAGCCGGCCATGGTCGATGGCGAGCTGCGCCGCGTCGGCAGGACTCTCACCGCCGTAAAGCGAGTGGCCGAAATCCAGAAGGATGCCGACGTTGGGCAGACCTATCTTTTCGACGCCCAAAAGGGTTCGCGCGACGCTGTCGAAGCTCATGTGATTGCGAGGCTCGCGAGGCTTGTACTCGATCACGAACTGCACGTCCGGATTCTGTTGCGCCAGCTCACCCACACCGTCCAGGCTGGCTCGCCAGAGATCGCCGTGATCTACCTGGAAGGGGTAGTCCCACCCGTCCTGACCTGGCCAGAGCTTTACATAGTTGGCGCCAAAGCGCCGCACCACGTTCGCGGCGTCGTTGATGAGTTCGTTGGCACGCCGCCGTACCCCCAGATCGGGATTGGTGAAAGCGCCCTTCGCGAACTCGCGCGTGTAGATTTCGGGCGTGATGCCGATCACGCTCAGTCCGTGGCGGTCCAGCGCGGAAGCTACTGCGTCGAGCGAGAGATCCTGGTCGGCGAACGGGTAGTTGATGTCCACGACGGAGAGGTCGTCCACCTGTCCAGCGAGTTCGATCATCTCCAGCAGGCTACGCGGCGGGCCGTAGCCGTCGGCTGCATAGCGATCAACATAGGTGGCGAAGTGCCAGATACCCGCGCCGTACTTCTGCTCGGAAGCCATAGGTCTTTCCTTTGCTGGTGCTCAGCGCCGCTGTAATGCGAAGTCGTTCAGTCCGCGCGCGTTCGCACGTGTGATGAGGAAACACTCCATCAACAGCTTTTCCGGCTGCCCGGTGCTGCCGGTCTTGAGATATCGGTCGGCGAGTTCGACGGCGTACTGCGCCTGACGCGCTGCCGGTTGCAGAACGGTGGCGTGTAGCTTGCCGGCGAGGATCGCATCGCGCGCATCGTTGGATCCGTCGAAGCCGGTCACCACCACATCCGGACGGCCGGCGCTGTCCAGCGCGGCGATCGCCCCGAGCGCCATCGTGTCGTTGCCTGCGATGATGCCCTTTATCTCCGGATGTGCCTGCAGGATCGATTGCGTCACGGCGAAGGCCTGGGCCTGGTCCCAGTTGGCGCTCTGGCGGGATACCATGCGCAGACCCGGATACCTGTCGAGCACCGAGTGATAGCCGCGCGACCGGATGCGGGCGTTGGTGTCGGACTCGCGCCCCACCAACTCTGCATAGACGGCCGTTCCGCCCAACGCCTCGGCAAAGGTCTCCGCGCCCAGCGTCGCCCCTTGAAAGTTGTTGGATACGATCTGCGTCTGCGCGGCCCCGCGGGTTGAGATCTCGCGGTCGATCAGGAACGTCGGGATACCGGCAGCCCTTGCCTTCAGGACGGCCGCCACGCTCGCATCCGCGCCGGCATTGTCCAGCACGATGGCGGCGGCGTTGCGCGCGATGGCGCTTTCGATCAGTTCGTTCTGTTTGAATGCATCGTCGCCGTGGGAGAATTTGAGCGTCTGGTACCCTAGCCGGCGCGCGTGCGCCTCGGCCGCCAGCGCTTCCTGGCCGAAGAACGGGTTGTCGAGCGATGGGGTGATGATCACCATCAGCCTGTTTGTGCTGCCCGGACGGACGAACAGGAATGCCACGGCCGTCAGCAGCAGAACGGCTCCACCGATCCACAGCGCCGACCGCTTCGTCCGGTTCATGCGAGGATCACCCTGACACCTGCACTCTCGAAACCCGCGCGGCTCTCGTCGGTGATGCCGCTGTCGGTTACCAGCGTGTGCACCACCTCGACCCCGCCCAGAGAAGTGAAGGAACGCTTGCCGATCTTGCTGCTGTCGGCGACCAGGATGACTTCGCTCGCCGCACCGGTCATGGCGCGTTTGATGGCGAGGTCGGACAATGAGGGGAAGGTAAGGCCGGCCTCCAGCGATACGGCCGCCGTGGCCAGGAACAGCTTCTGAGCGAACAAACCCTCGAAGTAAGCCGCGCCGCGGTCGCCGCTCAGCGACAGGGTGGGTGCCTTGAAATGGCCGCCTGGCATGTGAACGTCAAACGTAGGCAGTGCCCCCAGGAAAAGCGCGATGTTGAGGGCGTTGGTGACGATCGTCAGGCCCTCGCGGCCGACCAGGTTGCTCGCCACCTCCGTGCAGGTCGAGCCGGAGTCGAGGATGATCGTCTCGCCGTCGCTGACCATTGCAGCGGCAACCGCGCCAATGCGTCGTTTCGCGTCCATGTGGATCATGTGATGCAGCGCCATGGCCTGGACCTGCTTCGTAACCGACTTCAGGAAAGCGCCGCCATGCTCACGTACGACGTGCCCTTCCGCTTCGAGTCGTTCCAGATCCTGGCGAATCGTGACTTCCGAAACGTCGAACGCTTCCGCGAGCGAGCGTACGCGGGCGGTGCCTTCCTCCTGCATCCATTCAAGTATCTTGCTGCGGCGCGCTTCGCCGAGAAGGCCCGGTGCCGAACGGGTCTGGCCGCCGACGACGCGTCCCTTCCGGGCAGTTCTGGCGCGATCCTCGGTCGGCGCGCTTGGTTTCGCCTGCTTGCGCTGCTTCAATGTGGGGCTCCCTGCGCCATACGTTGCTGGAGCTGATCTAGCATGACGGCGGCGACGATCACCGCCCCTTTAATCACCATCTGCCAGAACTCGCTTACGCCCATCATCACCATGCCGTCGCCCAGGACCCCGATCACGCAGGCACCGATCAGGGTGCCACCCACGGTTCCACGCCCACCCGCCAGGGACGCGCCGCCGAGCACGACGGCGGCAATCGCGGACAATTCAAAGGTTCCGCCGGACGCGGGATGCGCGGCGGCAAGGTCGGACGCGACGATCAGGCCGACCAGAGCGGCACAAGCACCGGATATGACATAGGCCCAGTTCTTGACCCGCTTCACGCGTACGCCGGACAGGAACGCCGCACGTTCGTTCCCGCCAACAGCGTAGAGCCGCCTGCCGAAGGGGGTGGCGCTCGCGGTCGTGGCGGCGACGATGCCGATCGAGACCAGAAGCAGGACGGGTACCGGAATGCCCAGCAGTCGTCCCGCACCCAGGAACTGGAAGCCTCGGTTCCCGAACTCTGGCGTGCCTATCAGGCTTGGGAACGTGGCGCCGTCCGAAATCAGCAGGGCGGTGCCCCGCGCGACATAGAGCATCCCCAGCGTGGCGATGAACGGGGCCACCCCGAAGCGGGTCACCAGGACGCCGTTTATCGATCCGATCATTGCGCCCAGGCTGACGACCAGCGCGATCACGAGGGGGATGGACGGGAACAGGACATAGGCGTCGCCGAGCGGCACGCCGTTGAGGATCAGCGAACCGGCCACCATGCCGGCCAGTCCCGCGATGGAGCCAACGGACAGGTCGATGCCGCCCGTCAGGACGACGAATGTCATGCCGATCCCCAAGATGGCGATGATCGCCACGTGCTTTGCAAGGATCAGGACGTTGGCGACCGACAGGAAGTTGGGCGCAAGCGCCGAAAAGAATCCGAGAACCAGAAACAGGGCGATCAGTGCCCGCAGGCGAATCAGGAGCGGCAGGATCCGGGCCGTGCTCGCGCGCGGGGCTGGAACGGCGGTGTCGGTCATGCAGCCTCGATTTGGTGTGGCGCGGGCAGGGACGCGCTGGCCGCGCAAACCAGGAGCTCTTCGGACGCTTCCGCGACGGGGATGTCCGCGGTAATCCGGCCACCGGCCAGCGTGAGAATGCGATCAGCCGCGCCCATGGCGTCGGGCAGGTCCGACGTGGAGAATAGGATTGCCATGCCATCCGCTGCCAACAGGCGC
>CAKTFL010000115.1 GCA_934555855.1 uncultured Sphingomonas sp.
AGGTCGGTGCTGATCTTGAAATTGTCGGTGGCGTCCCACGTGCCACCGCCAGCGACCTGCCACACCCAGGATCGCGTGATGCCGACGCTGCCGTTGGCCGTGAACTCGACATCGCGATAGGAGCCGGACTTGACGACATTGGTGTCCGGATAAAGCACGAAATTGGCGTCCGGCGCTGCCAGCAGCGGGCCGCGATTGGCGTAACCCAGATAGCCGTCCTGATCGTAGTTGTACTTGTTGTAGAAGCCCTCGACGAACAGCGACAGCCGCTGGCTCGGCTTCCATTGCAGCGCCCCGTTAAAGGCGGTGCGGGTACGGTCCGTGATCTCGATCGTCGCGCCGCCGCCATTGGGCGCCAGCACGCGGTCGCCCCGGTCGATCGCCTGCGCCGCGGCATTGGTCGCGCCGCGACCGCCGAACACGCCGTTGCCGTTGAAATCGACGATGTTGTAACGGTCGTTGAACGGCTCCGCCCCCTGCTGGTCCCGTCGTCCTGCGGACTTGATGACCGCCGCGCCGAGCAGGATGCCGATCTCGCCCAGCCCCGTGTCGAAGCGGTTGGAGATCAGGCCCGAGATCTGTGGCTTGCCGCGCTCAACAAAGTCGTAATAGTTCTCGCGCAGGCTGAGGCTCGCCTGGAAACCCTTGAAGTCGAACGGCCGGCGCGTCTTCAGATTGACGACGCCGCCAAGGCCGCCCTCGATCAGGGTCGCCGAGGGGTTCTTGTAAACGTCGATGCCGGCCAGCACCTCGGCTGGGATCTGTTCCAGGTTGAGGCTGCGACCATTGTCGCTGAACGCCTCGCGGCCGTTCACCAGCGTGTTGACCTGGGTCAGGCCGCGGATGGAGATGCCGCTGCCCTCGCCATGGTTGCGGGTGATCTGGATGCCGGGAACGCGCTGCAATGCCTCGGCGAGGTTGTTGTCCGGCAGCTTGCCGATATCCTCGGCGACGATCGAGTCGACGATCTCGGCCGCGTTGCGCTTGATGTTCTGCGCGTTCTGGAGGCTCTGGCGAAAGCCGGTGACGACGATGTCGCCCTGCGGCGTCTGAACCTGCGGATTGGCGGCCGCGGGATCGGAACCGGCGGGCGTCCCCAGGGGCGATGTGGTGCCGCTCTGCGAGGCGGTACTATCGGTCGGCACCGCCTCGGTAGGCTGCGCGGGCACGTTGGCCGATGGCGCATTGGTCTGGGCATAAGCCGCTTGCGGCAGCACGGCCGCCATGATCGCGACCGTTGCGAGCAGCCTGGATTTCGCTTCCGCTACCTTCATCATCCCCTCCTGTGATGCCGGTTGTTCCGGCTTTATGCCTTTGAGCGCGGCTGTGAGTGCCGCGTCTCAAGTGGTTCCGTCATTTCTCTGAGCCGACCGGCCACATCATGTCAAACAGTTTCTGCCACCGCTGGCACGCGACAAGCCGGGCCGGGTCATCGGCCCATATACGGGCGCAGGCGCTACTTCCTCCCGGCCTTCCGACCCGTGCCGAAGGAAAATACCAGGCGACCCGAATAGCTGCCCGTCGCCACGGCCGCTTCCCCGTTCGGACCGGAAGCGGCGGCGGAAATGAACTTCGACCCCATGCCGGGAATGGCGTTCAGGAAGGACACGTCGCCCTCGGGGAAGTCGCCCGTGGTGTTCGGATAATCGTTCATCCGCGTGCCTACCCGCAGATAGGTCGGCGCCTGACTGGACACCATCCAGTCCCCGCCCGACGTGTTGAACCGCGCCCAGCGCATCCCGGCATAATAGCCCGCCTGTGCCGGCGAGGGCAGCGACGCATTTCCCTGCGCGGCCAGGACATGCACGCCGAGTTCGTTGCCGCGCAGCCGGTTCTGCCAGGCAGGCCGCGGCCCGTCCACCAGGCCGCGCACGGAGGCGACATCGCCCAATGCCTCGTCGAACGTGACGCCATGAAACAGGAAAGGCCCGGACAGCGCGTAGCGATAATCGAGCGCCAGCGATCCATCGGCCGACAGGGTCCAGCGCGACCGCTGCAATCCGCCCGCCCCGTCTGCCTCCAGCCACGCCCGCTGCCGGCCCGTTACGGGATCGGGCTCGGTCCCCGACGTGACGGCGACCGCCGTCGTCGCCGGGAGGGTGAAGCGCTTCGGCTCATAGCCCAGACGCACCGAGGCGATCGAAACCGGCGCGCTCTCCGACGCGGTCAGGTTGGTGATCCGCACCGCCGCGATCCGTTCCGGGGCCAGCAGGAACAGGTCCGGGTCGCTCGGCTTGCGCTTGTCATGATACAGGGTGCGCCAGGTGGTGCCGTCGGCGGTCACCTCCAGCTTGAACCCGACCCAGCCCTCGTGGCGGTTGTCCTTGCGCTTCACCTCGATCAGGTTTGCCAGTGACGGCGCAGCCGGGCGATAGAGGTCGCCCGCGCGGGTCAGTTCGGTCCACACCCGCCCTTCGTCCGATCGCGGGCCGATCGCCACCAGGCGCGGACCGTTCGCCACTGACAGGGTACGGCCGCCACGGGTCACGTCCGTCAGCAGGCCCGACCGGCTGTCGAAGCGGGCGACGACGTCGCCGGCAACCAGCCGCACCGTGCCACCGTCGCGCGTGGCGCTGGGCGTCGTGGCGCGCCCGGTACCGCCGAACCCCGCCGGAGTGGCCACGCCCTCGACCGGCCAGACCCAAGTCCACAACTCGTCCTCACCCTTGCGCGCGGTAACCGACAGCGCATCGGCCTGACGCCAGTCGGCCGGCAGCGGCAGCGACAGGTCGCTCGTCGCGTGAGGCGCGATCGCTGCGGTGGTCTGCCCCTGGCGAAGCACGCGCGGCGCCGTCGACGCGTCACCCGGCCGGGCGAAGCGCAGGGTCCGCCACTGGAACTTCACCGCGTCCAGCGACGTGAAGTCATAGCCGTTGGTGACGCTCAGCCTGCCGCCGAAACTCGCGTCCAGCCTCGGCGTCGCGATCTGCACCGGCGACAGCACGTCGGGCACCGCGTAATAGCTCGCCTCCTTCTCGTGTCGCGCGCCGACGATACCGTCGGGTGCGTTGGTGCCGTAGTTGTCGATCGCGCCGCCCTGGTCAGTGCGCGCGATGCCCTCATCGGCAAAGGCCCAGATGAAGCCGCCCGCACCGCGCGGCGACCGCGCGATCGCACCCCAGTAATCGTCATAGCCCGCGCCGCCGCCGCCGTCGTACAGCGCGTGCATGAACTCGGTCGGCATTACCAGGTTCGGCCCCGCCAACCGCCTGGTCAGGTCCGCATAGTCGGGATAATGTTTGGTATCGACGTCGTCGTGCAGCTCCCATGGGTGCAGCACCGGGCGATTCTGCGGATCGTAGCGCTCGAACTCGCCGTCCAGCTCGCGGTTGAAGCCGCCTTCATTGCCATTGTCCCAGAACAGGATGCTGGGATGGTTGACGTCGCGATCGACCATCTCGCGCACCAGCCTGCGACCGATCGCAGTGCTGTGGGCATGTTGCCAACCGCTCAGCTCGTCGAGAACGTAGAGACCGAGTTCGTCCGCGGCCTTTAGGAAGGCTTCGTCGGGCGGATAGTGCGACATGCGCACCGCGTTCATGTTCATCGCGCGGATCGTGCGGACGTCGTCGTAATTGTCCTCGCGCGTCAGCGTGCGCGCGGTGTCGGGACGGAAGCTGTGGCGATTGACGCCCTTCAACAGGACGCGCTGGCCGTTGAGGTACAGCCCCTGCCCCGGCCGCACCTCGAAGGTGCGAAAGCCGAAGCGCTCACGGGTGCGATGCACGGCCTGATCGCCGCGATAAAGCGTCAGGGCAAGATTGTAGAGCGTCGGCCTTTCCGCGCTCCACAGGCTGGGGTTCGCGATCCTGGTCGACAGCCGCACCCGGCCGGTGCCGCCGCCGGGTATGCGGGCCGTGAACGGCGCGCCGACCGGGCGGCCGGCCGCGTCGGTAACCTGCCCCTCCACCCGCGTGACGTCGCGCGGCGCGGCGAGCGCCACGTCGACGGACAGGTCGCCGTTGGCGCGGGCGTCCACCGCGCTGTGCTCGATCGCCTGCATCGGCGTCGCTTCCAGCCAGACCGGCCGGAAGATGCCGGCGAAGTCCCAGAAATCCGCGATCCGCTCGGCCCGCTCCGTGTCCGGATTGGACGATGCCTCCGCGACCTCCACCTCGACCGTGTTGGTTTCGCCGACCTTCACCAGCTTGGAAATGTCGAAGCCGAAACGGTAATAGCCGCCCTGATGAACGGGGCCGGCCTGCACCCCGTTCACCGTCACCCGCGTGTCCGTCATCGCCCCGTCAAAGATCAGGCGGATCCGCTGGTCCTTCCACCCGGACGGCACGGTGAAGGTCCGGCGATACGTGCCGACACCCTTCGTCCGGTCGGTCTGTTGCAGACCGTATTGATAGGTGCCGAAACCCTGCTGCTGCCAGTTGGAGGGCACGGGGATGGTGGCCCGCTCGCCCGCGCGCCGGCCGCTGCTGACCGTGAAATCCCACGGCACCGCGTCCTCCGGTCCATGGCCCGACAGCATCAGCTTTCGCGTTTCCGTCGCATCCCTTCCGGCCGGCGTGGCAGCGGGCTTCTGCTGCGCGCCGGCGGGGCCGGCCACCGCCACGGACGCCAGCCCCGCGAGCATCGTCGCGCGAAATGTCTGGCCAACCATCATCGCTCTCCCCATCGTTGCCGCAGGTTTTGCGAGAGGCGCCGCGCATGTCAACCGTTGATGCCAACGGTGGCAGCGGTGGATCGCGGGGCGAAGCCGCCTATAAGACGGACATACCGGGAGGGGGCGTGAAGGTGAGTGGCTTTCGATCGACGACGATCAGCGACGTGGCGCGTGTGGCGGGGGTATCGATCCGAACCGTGTCGCGCGTGCTCAACAAGTCACCCAAGGTCGCCGCCGCCTCCCGCGAGCGGGTCGAGGCGACCATCCAGCAGTTGGGCTTCAGCCCCAGCAGCCGCGCGCGCGCCCTCGCCTCCGGCCGCTCGTCGCTGATCGGCGTGGTACAGGACGACCCGAACGCCCATGTGATCGGCGTCCTGCAACGCGGCATCGTCGATATCTGCGCCGCGCAGGGGTATGAACTGGTCGTCCACCCCGCCCGTTTCTCGGACCCCGACCTTGTCCGCGACGTGGAGAATTTCGCGATGCGCTCGCGGATCGACGGGCTGATCGTGCTGCCGCCGATATCGGAGGTGTCGTCCATCCCGATCGCCCTGACCCGGCTGGGCGTGCCGGCGATCGGCATCGCGGCGATCCGCGTTCCCGGCTATGCCGGCGCGCTGATCAGCGAGGAGCGCGCGGCCGCCGCCCTGCTGGCAGACCATCTCGTGGCGCTCGGGCATCGGCGGATCGCGGTGATCACCGGCCCCTTGTCCTTTTATTCGGCCAGCGAGCGTGAACAAGGGTTCCGTGGCGCGCTGGAGGCGCATGGTATCGGCCTTCCCGACCGCTATGTGGCCGAGGGGGATTACGGCTTTGCGAGCGGCTATGCCCGCGCGTCCGTGCTGCTCGACCTGCCGGAGCCGCCGACCGCCATCTTCGCCGGCAACGACATCACCGCCGCCGCTGCCGTCAAGGCCGCGCAGGAACGCGGCATCGCCATTCCCGGCCAGCTGTCGATCGCGGGATTCGACGACAGCGACATCGCGTCGATGATCTCGCCCGCCCTGACCACGATCCGCCGCCCGCTGCTGGAAATGGCGCATGAAGCGACGGAGAGATTGATCGGGATGATCGGCAGCCGGGAATCCCGGCGCCTGCCGGATCACCGCATCGCCCTGTCCCTGATCGAGCGCCACTCAACGGGTCCCGCGCCAGCCCCGGGGTGTACTCGCCCCTGAATTGGTAATATCTGCCAGATGGATACGCCGCCTCGCCGGTCCATCATGCACGAAAGACCCCTGCTCCATGCCTGACATGGCCGACACAGACGTTTCACGCCGCGGCGTCCTCGCCGGCGGCGCAGCGACCGCGGTGGTCGCCGCCGCTCCTGCGACCGCCGCGCCGCAATCTCCCGTTCCTGCGAAAGCTCCTCCCATGATGCCCGTGTCGTTCGAGGTGAATGGCCGCGCGCGTGATCTGACGCTCGATCCGCGTACCACCCTTCTGGATGCGCTTAGGGAGCATCTGCATCTTACCGGGACCAAGAAGGGCTGCGACCATGGTCAGTGCGGCGCCTGCACGGTGATCGTGAACGGCCTGCGGATCAACTCGTGCCTCAGCCTCGCCGTCCAGCATCAGGGCGACAAGGTCACCACGATCGAGGGCCTGGGCACGCCGGACAAGCTTCATCCGATGCAGGCCGCCTTTGTCCGTCACGACGGCTATCAGTGCGGCTATTGCACGCCCGGCCAGATCTGCTCGGCGGTGGCCGTGCTGGACGAGATCAAGCGCGGCGTGCCCAGCCATGTGCAGGCGGACGTCACCGCGAAGCCGACCGCCAGCAACATGGAACTGCGCGAGCGGATGAGCGGCAACATCTGCCGCTGCGGCGCTTATTCGAACATCGCCGAGGCCATGGCCGAGGTCGCGGGAGCGAAAGCATGAAGGCGTTTACCTATGAACGCGCGAAGGACCCGGTGACGGCCGCGCGCGCCGCCGCCCGGCCGGGCGCGAAGTTCCTGGCGGGCGGCACCAACCTGCTCGACCTGATGAAGCTGGAGATCGAGACGCCGGCCCATCTGATCGACGTCCAGGATCTGGGCTTCGACCGGATCGAGAAGACGCGCGACGGCGGCCTGAAGATCGGCGCGCTCGTCACCAACACCGACCTTGCGGCCGACCAGCGGGTGCGCCGCGACTATGGCGTGCTAACCCGCGCGATCGTGGCGGGCGCCAGCGGGCAGCTGAGGAACAAGGCGACCACCGCCGGCAACCTGCTCCAGCGGACCCGGTGCCCCTATTTCTACGACACCAACATGGCCTGCAACAAGCGCAAGCCGGGATCGGGGTGCAGCGCCATCGGCGGTGCCTCGCGCCAGCTCGCGGTGATCGGGTCCAGCGATGCCTGCATCGCGACCAACCCCAGCGACATGGCGGTTGCCCTGAGGG
>CAKTFL010000116.1 GCA_934555855.1 uncultured Sphingomonas sp.
GCAAGCTGTACCTCATCAACTATTCGGCGCCAGCGCTGCATTATTTCGACACCGGCCTGCCTCGCGCTACGGCGATTATGGACAGCGCACGGATCGGCTGAGGCCTGCTTCTACAGCACGATCCGGGCGCTGGCGCCGTCGAGCTCAAGAGAGAAACCCGGCGCCACGGTGCCGCCGAACGCCGCGCGGCGCAGCTGGCGGGACGAAGCGGGATCGGCGCCTGCAAGGGCGGGATAGTCGACGAAGCTGACGACCTGGCGTTCGCCGGTCACCCACCAGCAATAAGCCTGGAACGGCTCCTCCGGCGGATTGGCCGCAACCAACCCGGTGCCGTTGAGCGGCTCATAGGGTCCGCAAAGGTCCTGGGCGACCATGCCGTACAATCCCGTAGGCGCCATCAGGCCGGAAGCGAAGCGCCGCGCCTGGGTCGACCAAAATAGATAATAGCGGCCGCCGCTGACGACGATATGCGGCCGCTCCAGCTCACTGTTGGCCCCCAGCGCCGTTGCCAGCGGTTGTCGCAGCCGCCACTGGCCGCCCTGTCGAACAGCGATCCCGATCACGCCATCCTCGACCTGATCGATCCATCCCGCCGAGCCGGTGAACAGCAGGTACGCCGACCCGTCCTGGGGATCGCGGCACCAGGTCGGATCGCGAAAACCCTTGACCCGCCCCCGGACCGGTTCAGACTGGCGCGCCACCGCATAGGTTCGGCCGTCCGCGCGCACCGACTCGATCGGCGGGCTCCAGCCGCCCAGCATCCCCCGCTCGAACCGGCCCGTCGTCTCGAACAGGCGCTGTTCGAACGTGAGCGGCCCGCCCCGCCGCCCGGCGGCGGTGAAGTACATGGTCACCGTCTCGCGATCGTCGGCAAACACCGCCGATCCTGACCATTCTCGGCTACCGGGAGACACGCCCTCCGGCAACGCCTCGCCATGATCCCGCCAGCCGTCCCGGCCCCGGCTGACCAAGCGGATGCGCGCCGAGTCGTGACGCGCCTCGGGATCGTCCAGACGCGGGGTAGCGAGAAAGAACCACCATGTCTGCCCGTCGAGCATGGCGGTGCCGCCGTCCTGTCGCACGATCGGCCACATGTCCCACACATCCATGCCGGCGACGATCGGACGCACCCCGCCGGCGCCGATCACCGGCAGCGCAGCCGCGGGCTGGTCGGCGGCCGCCAATGCCTGCGCGAAGGTCCACGCCGTCACGGGATGACGCGCCTGAAGGGGCGATCGAGCGATCGCACGGCCATCGCGCTTCCTCTACCCGTCCGCAGCCGGGCGCAGGCCGGCCCCGGAATGCTGCGTCGCGCCCACCGGCAATCCCTCGGCATTGCGCTGATGAACGCGGAACACAGCGGCAGCAGCGCAGAACAGCAATGCCCCGCACAGGGTCAGCACCTGACGCGGCTCACCTCCCAGCAGCGGCCAGTAGTAAAAAGGCAAAGTCGCCGCGAGCAGCAGCATCGGGATCACGATCAGCATGTTGAAGATGCCCATATAGACGCCCGTCCGTTCCGGTGGGATCGAACCCGCCAGGATGACATAAGGGTTGCCCATGATGCTGGCCCAGCCGATGCCGATGCCGATTGCCGGGATGAACAAGGCACATTTGTCCGTCACATAGGGCAGACACGACATGCCGGCCCCGGCAAGCAGCAGGCAGGCGGCGTGGAGGCGCGCCGCCCCGATCCGCTTCGCCAGCGGCACCATCGCGAACGCGGCGACAAATGCGATGCCATTGTACCAGGCGGCCATTTCGCCATTGGTCAGCACCGCGGATCGGAAGCTCGCGGAGGTCGGATCGGCGGTGCCATAAACCGAACGGCCGATCGCATGAATGACATAGGCCCAATAGGCGGCCATCGCATACCATTGGAACAGGCTCATCAGCGCGAGCTTCCGCATCGCGAGCGGCATGTCGTGGATCGCGACGCCAATCTCCTTCAGGGCGGCGCCGGGACCCTTGGCCTCGTTCGCAATGCGCGATCGCTGGGCGGGGCTCAACGGCAGTTCCGGCACGCGCAGGATCGAATACAGGATCGTACCCAGCGACAGGATAGCGCCGGCCATGAAGGCGATGCGCGCCGTATAGGGAATGTTGTGCGCGTCGACCCAGTCACGGCTTATCCCCGTCCAGACCAGCAATGACGGGGTCAGGAAGGCGAGCATCTGGGCAAGTCCGGTAAACGCCGACTGGGTCAGGAAACCGGCCTGATGCTGGTCCTGGTTCAGACGGTCGGAAACATAGGCGCGATACGGCTCCATGGTGATGTTGTTGCCGGCGTCGAGGATCCACAGCATCGACGCGGCCATCAGCAGCGACGACGACAAGGGCATGAAGAACAGCCCGATCGCGCACAGCAGCGCGCCGGCCAGAAAATAGGGCGTGCGCCGCCCGAGGCGGGAATTGGTGCGGTCGGACCAGGCGCCGATCAGCGGCTGGACAATCAGCCCGGTGACAGGCCCGGCCAGTTGCAGCAGCGGCAGCGCAGCCTCCGACGCGCCGAGATAGCCGTAGATCGGCGCCATGTTCCCCTGTTGCAGTCCGAAACTGAACTGCAGCCCCAGGAAGCCGAGGTTCATCTCAAGGATGCGAGCGGTCGACAGCCGTGGCTTCCGTTCGGGCACGTCCATGCCGGCCATCCTCCGGTCCCAGGAGCCGTCTTCGCGACTTCCACGGCCGATCCTAGCCGCTTAGATCACGATAGCAACAAACGATTGCGGTCGGTGACTTGCCGAGGTTGACACTCCCCGTCGCCGATTGCAGTTTCCCGGCACACAGCTTCCCACCGGGCACGACAGGACTTTCAATCGGATCGTCCCCGACCGTCAGGGCAGCGACAAGAAGGGGGATCCACATGCCGCTGTCCATGAAAGCCGGTCTGCTTGCCGGGGCGCTCGCAATAGCAACGTCGGTCGACGCTCGCACCCTGCCCGCGACAAAGCCGGCACCGACCGCGTTCATGTCAGGCCAAGATGGCGGCGCCAGGCCCGCGCTGAACGGCGAAACGGCCCGGGGAACGGCCAGGATAACCTCCCCGGACGGCACGATCGAATTTGCACTGGTGGCCGGTCCGTCAGGCGAGCCCAGCTATACCGTGGTCCGCCGGGGCGAGGCAGTGCTTGCGCCGTCGAGATTGGGTTTCGCCTTCACCAACGGCAAGCGTACCGACGCCTTCCGCATGGGACAGATAACCCGTTCGACTGTCGATCGCACCCTGCCGGTAGTGATCGGCCGCACCAGCCGTGCCCGCGACCACTATAATGAGATGGTGGTGCCGCTGGAGAATGCCACGGGCGGCCCCGTCGCCATGCGCCTGATCGTGCGCGCATATGACGATGGATTGGCATTCCGCTATGTACTGAAGGGCGGCACCGCACCGATCGAGATCCGCGGCGAGCGGACCGGCTTCTATTTCGCGGCGGACGCCCATTGCTGGGGCCTGAACGTCGGCCGCACGACGTCCAGCCATGAGGGCGAGTTCGATCCGGTCCGCATGTCCTCAATCCGCGCCTATAACATGTACGACGCGCCGCTTCTTTGCCGCACTTCCACCGGTTCGACCAACATGCTGTTCGGCGAAGCGGACCTGACCGATTATGCGGGCACCTATTTCAGCGGGCGCGAGGATGGTGGCCTCGGCATCGAGACGGTGCAGGCTTCCCTCCCCGACGACAAGCGCGTCGCCGTGCGTCAGCCTGCCGGCCACGACTTGGTGACGCCCTGGCGCGTGGTGCTGATGGCCGATCGCGCGGGCGACCTCATCGCTTCAAATACGATCGGCAATCTCAACCCGCAGCCGACCGGCGATTTTTCCTGGGTGAAGCCAGGCAAGTCGGCATGGGACTGGTGGTCGGGACCGTTCGTCCAGAAGGCCGACCCCGGCCGTATGGACATGGCGACGCTCAAGACCTTCATCGATTTCGCCGGCCGTTCAGCGCTGCAGTATATGATGGTCGATGAGGGTTGGTCACTCCGGTCCGGGATCGGTGGCTCGGCGCCATCAGACACGGACATTACTCAGACGCAACCCTGGCTCAACATGCCCGAGTTGGTCGCCTATGCGAAGGCTCGGAAGGTCGGCCTGATGCTCTGGCTGCAATGGAGCCAGCTCGACGCGCGGCTGGACGAAGCGCTCGACCAATATGCCCGCTGGGGGATCAAGGGCATCAAGGTCGATTTCATGGACCGGAACGATCAGCAGATGGTCGCCTATTATCATCGAGTCCTCGCGGCGGCTGCGAAGCGCCACCTGACGGTCAACTTCCACGGCGCCTATCCGCCCACCGGCCTCGCCCGGACCTGGCCGAACTTCGTCACCCAGGAGGGCGTGATGGGTGCCGAGTACAATAAATGGTCGCGGCGCGTGACGCCGCAGCACAATGTCCGGCTTGCCTATACACGGCTGGTTCTCGGCCCGATGGATTATACGCCCGGCGGCTTCCGCAACCGTACGCCTGCTACCTTCGCCATCGTCAACTCCCCGCCCCAGGTGCAGACGTCACGTGCCGCCGCGCTGGCGATGTACGTGGTCTATGAAAGCCCGGTGGCAATGGTGTCCGACAGCCCCGATGCTTATGCGGGCGTTCCCGAGTTCGACTTCATCAGCCAGGTCCCGACGTCATGGGACGAAACGCGCTTTCTCGATGGCGACATCGACAGTCATGTTGTCGTCGCGCGTCGTCGCGGCCGCGATTGGTATATCGGCGCGCTCAACGGATCCGAGCCGCGCGCCGTGGACCTGAAGCTGGACTGGCTCGGTCAGGGAGCGTGGACGGCCGAGATCAGGCAGGACGGCGCGCAACCGACCCTGACGCGGACGGAGCGGCGCAGCGTTACGGCGGACGATCACATCACCCTGCAACTCGCCGGTGCCGGCGGTGCGGTGGTCAGACTGGTGCCCCGGCGCTGACCGATCTCACCGGGGGCTACCGCCAGCCGAGCGCCGGCGCGACGTGCGTCAGCACGGCTTCAATCACCTGCGCGTTGTAGGCGACGCCTAGCTGGTTGGGCACGGTGAGCAGCAACGTGTCGGCCTCGGCGATCGCTTCGTCACCACGCAACTGGTCGATCAGCCGATCGGGCTCATCGGCATAGGAGCGCCCGAAGACCGCGCGCATATTGTCGATCACTCCGAGCTGATCACTGCTGCCGCCTCGCCCGAAATAGGCCCGGTCGAGATCGCTGATCAGCGCGAAGATTGATCGTGACACCGACACGCGTGGCTCCCGGTCGTGTCCGGCCTCCTTCCACGCCTGGCGATAGGCACGGATCTGCTGCGCCTGCTGGACGTGGAACGGCTCTCCCGACTCGTCGGCCTTCAGTGTCGAGCTTTGCAGGTTCATCCCGGCGTGAGCCGCCCATCGGGCGGTGGCGTCCGACGCCGATCCCCACCAGATCCGCTCGCGCAGACCCGGTGCGTGCGGTTCCAGGCGGAGAAGTCCCGGCGGGTTGGGGAACATCGGGCGGGGATTCGGCTCGGCGAACCCCTGCCCGCGCAGCAGGTCCAGGAACATTTCGGCATGGCGTCTGCCCATGTCGGCCTCGCTCTCACCCTCGCCGGGCGCATAGCCGAAATAGCGCCAGCCCTCGGTGACCTGCTCGGGCGAGCCACGGCTGATGCCCAGCTGAAGGCGGCCGCCGCTGATCAGATCCGCCGCCCCCGCATCCTCGACCATGTAGAAGGGGTTCTCATAGCGCATGTCGATGACGCCGGTGCCGATCTCGATCCGGCTCGTCTTCGCCCCGACCGCGGCGAGCAGCGGAAACGGCGATGCCAGCTGCTGCGCGAAATGGTGCACGCGGAAATAGGCGCCGTCTGCTCCAAGCTCTTCGGCTGCGACGGCGAGATCGATCGACTGAAGCAGGACGTCGGCGGCGGTGCGCGTCGCAGATTGCGACGAGGTGGACCAGTGGCCGAATGACAGGAAGCCGATCTTCTTCATCTCGTCCCTCACGAAAAGGTCGGGGTCGTGCCCACCGTCACACCGTCCGTTATTGCTGCGCGTCGAAGAAGAAGAAATGCTCCGCGATCTTGCCATCCCTGACCCGTGCGACGTCGCCGCCGCTAGGAAGGATCTGGCCCGACGCCGTGCCCTGCCATCTTGCCATCGCGACCCCGAGGTGACTTGCCGGCGACCAGGTCACCTCGAACCGGAAGGCTGGCGGCATGTCGGCCAGCACGCCAGCCACCACCGCCGATATCGCCTCATGCCCCTCGATCGATCGTTCCGGCTCTAAGATGCGGGCGCTGGCATCGTAGAGTTCTGCAATGGCGCTCAGGCGGCGTGTGTCGTCACGTTCGTTCCAAACCCGCTCGATACTGTCTTCGAGCAGTTTGGTCTCGGTCGCATCGTTCGACATGCCCGCCTCACGTGATGGTTATCCGTCACCCCTGCCGGGCAACGGCGCCTAGATCGTCTCGCCCGTCAGCCGCTGGCAGACCATGTCCAGCTGATCGAGCGTCGAGTAATTCACCTCCAGCGTCCCACCTGTCTCGCCATGGCTGATCCGGACCGACAGGCCGAGCAGGTCGCTCAGCTGGTGTTCCAACGCGGCGATATCGGCATTGGGTTTGGCCGCTTCACGGCCGGCGGACGATTGCCGCGCCTTCCGCTCGCGCGTCAGCTTCTCCGTCTCGCGTACCGACAGCCCACGCGCGACGACCTGTTCGGCAAGCCTGTCGACCTCCGGTGCGCCGATCAGCGCCCGTGCATGACCCATGCTGAGCGATCCATCAACCACTCGCGATTGGACACTGTCAGGTAACTCCAGCAGCCGCAGCAGGTTGGCGATGTGGCTGCGCGACTTCTGAACGATCTTGGCCAACGCATCCTGGGTATGGCCAAACTCATCGGCCAGCCGTTGATAGGCTTTCGCCTCTTCGATGGCATTCAGGTCCTGACGCTGGATGTTTTCGACCAGCGCGATTTCCAGCGTTTGAGCGTCATCCAGTTCCCGGATGACGACTGGAACTTCATGCAGTCGTGCGC
>CAKTFL010000117.1 GCA_934555855.1 uncultured Sphingomonas sp.
TCGATGAACTGCCCCAACTCGGCAAGACGATGGGCAAGATGGTCGCCGACTGGGCGCATGGAAATCCGGACGCACTCGCCCGCGAGATGAATAACAGCCTGAAGGACTCGCCCGAGGTGGCCAGGACGCTGCTGGTCGACCGCAACAAGCGCTGGGCGGGCTGGATCGAGGGGCGGATGAAGCAGTCGGGCACCGTGTTCATCGCGGTCGGAGCAGGACATCTGGCCGGGCCGGATTCGGTGCAGGCGCAGCTGGCCAAGGATGGGTTGAAGGCGGTGAGGGTAAAGTACTGAATCGTTCGCCCTGAGCACGGACGGTGGCAAAGGTTGCGAAAATCGCACGGCTCAGCTATGCGCGCCCGCTTCCGGCCATGGTCATCCCTGGAGGCGTGGCGGGAAGCACCACATTCATTCGTTTCGGAGCATCATCATGAGCGACATCATCACGCTCGCTGCCGAGACGCGTGACCGGGTTGGCAAGGGAGCCTCCCGTTCGCTGCGTCGTGAAGGCCGCGTACCCGCCGTCATCTATGGAGCCGGCCAGGAGCCCGCCTCGATTCACCTCGAGGAAAAGGCGCTGACCAAGGCCCTGATGACGGGGCACTTCTTCAATTCCGTCGTGATGGTGAACGGCACCCGCACCCTGCCCAAGGATGTGGCCTTCGATCCCGTGACCGACCGTCCGGTCCATGCCGACTTCCTGCGGATCGGCGAGCACACCGCCGTGACCGTGAACGTGCCCGTCGTGTTCACCGGCGAGGAAGAGTCGGTCGGCCTGAAGAAGGGCGGCGTGCTCAACATCGTTCGTCACGAGCTGGAACTGCTGGCCGATGCGGCCGACATTCCCAGCGAGATCAGCATCTCGCTCGCCGGTCTCGACGTGGGCGATTCGCTGCACATCTCGGCCGTGACCCTGCCGCAGGGCGTGACCAGCGCGATCACCGACCGCGACTTCACCATCGCGACCATCGTGGCGCCGTCCGCGCTGCGTAGCGAGGGTGCGGGCGCCGAGGGCGACGCGGGCGCGGATGCGACCCCGGCCGCGTAACGCACGCCTCTTTCGAGCTGATGAGGGCAGGTGGCGGCGACGTCCCCTGCCCTTTCTCGTACTGGCCCCCTCACCCGTTCGCCCTGAGCCTGTCGAAGGGCTGCATTTCCTTTCCGGGCGAGCAGAAGGGCAGGAAGGGCTTCGACCAGCCCAGCCCGAACGGTAGGGCTGTCGCCGCTTGCTCACTGGAGCCAAACACATGCAGATCTGGGTCGGCCTGGGCAATCCGGGCCCGCAATATGCGATGCACCGGCACAATGTCGGCTTCATGGCCGTTGACGCCATTGCAGAGGTGCATGGCTTCGGCCCGGTGAAGAAGCAGTTCACCGGCTGGACCCAGGAAGGACGGATCGGCACGGACAAGGTGCTGCTGCTCAAGCCCGCGACCTTCATGAACGACAGCGGCCAGTCGGTCGGCGCGGCGCTGCGCTTCTTTAAGCTCGACACCGATGCGTTGACGATCTTCCATGACGAACTCGACCTCGCGCCGTTCAAGGTAAAGGTTAAAAGCGGCGGTGGCGCGGCGGGACATAACGGCCTTCGCTCGATCGACCAGCATCTGGGCCAGGATTATCGCCGCGTGCGGCTCGGCATTGGCCATCCGGGGCACAAGGATCGCGTGACCGGCTATGTGCTGGGCAATTATGCCAAGGCCGAACTTGACCCGCTCGCCGACATGCTCGGCGCGGTGGCGGCGGAGGCGGGCTGGCTGACGGCAGGTGACGACACCCGATTCATGAACGATGTGGCGGTGAGGCTGGCGGCATGAGCGTGCGTTCGCTGTTTCCGACCCTGTTCTACGAGGACGCGCTCGGCGACGAGGCGTTTGTCGCGGAACTGCAAGAAGCATGTCTCGACCTGTCGCGTGAGGATCGCGCGGGCGTCCGCTGGTCGAAGGAGCACGGCTATCGCGGTTACACGTCCTATGCCTCGCTCGACGACCTGCCGATCCGCGATCCGCGCTTTGCCGATCTGAAGCGCCTGCTCGACCGGCATGTCGCGCGCTTTGCCGAGGCGTGCGGGTTTCAATTGGGCGGCAAGCGACTGAAGCTCGACAGCCTGTGGATCAATGTCCTGAAGCCGGGTGGCGCGCATTCGGGCCATATCCACCCGCACAGCGTCGTATCGGGGACCGTCTACATCGCCGTGCCGCCGGGCGCAGGCGCGCTGAAGCTGGAGGACCCGCGCCTACCGATGCTAATGGCGGCGCCTCCGCGCGACGAGCCCAGCTTCGTCTACTCCCAGCCGCAGCCGGGCAGCATTTTCCTGTGGGAAAGCTGGCTGCGGCATGAGGTCGTGGCTAATGCGGCCAAAGGCGAGCGGATCAGCGTCAGCTTTAATTATCGCTGGTAGCGCATCCGCGTGGGCGCGATTATGAACGCGCCTTTCTTCCCTTCCCCACCCTTCTTCTCGTCAGGGCACATCCATGGGTTTTCGCTGCGGCATCGTGGGCCTGCCGAACGTCGGCAAGTCCACCCTTTTCAACGCGCTGACCGAAACGGCAGCGGCGCAGGCGGCGAATTACCCGTTCTGCACGATCGAGCCGAACGTCGGCAACGTGGCAGTGCCCGACCCGCGCCTGCAAAAGCTGGCGGGGATCGCCGGCTCGGCCAAGATCATCGAAACGCAGCTCGCATTCGTCGACATTGCCGGACTGGTGCGTGGCGCGTCGAAGGGCGAAGGGCTGGGCAACCAGTTCCTGGGCAACATCCGCGAGGTCGACGCGATCGTCCACGTGCTGCGCTGTTTCGAGGATGGCGACGTCACTCACGTGGAGGGTAAGGTCGACCCGATCGCCGATGCCGAGACGGTAGAGACCGAGCTGATGCTTTCCGACCTGGAAAGCCTGGAAAAGCGCGTCCCCAACCTCCTCAAGAAAGGGCAACAGGGGGACAAGGATGCCAAGGTCGCCGCTGCCGTGCTCGGCCGCGCGCTCGACCTGCTCCGCGACGGCAAGCCGGCGCGCCTGACCGAGGTCAAGGACGTCGAGGAACAGCGGATGCTGGACCAGGCGCAACTGCTGACCGCAAAGCCCGTCCTTTATGTCTGCAATGTCGATGAGGCGAACGCCGCCAACGGCAACGCGCAGTCCGAACGCGTCTTCGCCAAGGCGAAGGCAGAGGGGGCTGAAGCGGTGGTCGTGTCCGCCGCGATCGAGGCCGATATCGCCACCATGCCCGCCGAGGACCGGGGCGAGTTCCTGGCCGAGCTGGGGCTGGAGGAAACCGGCCTCGCCCGCGTCATCCGGGCCGGCTACACGCTGCTGCACCTGCTGACCTTCTTCACCGTCGGGCCGAAGGAAGCGCGCGCCTGGACGATCCCGGCCGGCAGCAAGGCGCCCCAGGCGGCCGGCGCGATCCATTCGGACTTCGAGCGCGGCTTCATCCGGGCAGAAACTACTGCATTTGAGGACTACGTATCGCTGGGCGGCGAAGCCGGGGCACGCGAGGCCGGCAAGCTGCGTCAGGAGGGCAAGGAATATGTCGTCCAGGACGGCGACGTGCTGCTGTTCCGTTTCAACGTATGACCGAGGTGATCTGAATTAGGTTCCTCCGCCGTTCGTCCTGAGCTTATCGAAGGGCTGCTCTTCTTCCACGGTGGCGAAAGAACAGCGCCTCGACAGGCTCAGCACGAACGGTTCACGCCAGCTTCAATCCCTCGCGGTTCATCATCACCGTCAGATGCTGGTTCTGCTCCTCGCTGAGCATCCCCCTCATGCGCGGGAACAGGTCGTCTTCCTCTTCGCGCATGTGCTTTTCGATCTGCCCGCGAAACTCCTTCAGCTTGGGCAGCCAGCGAGAGTCGCCCTTGTCCATCTCAGTCAGGTCGAAGAAATACTGCTTCACATAGCCATGTTCGTGATTCAGGTGGTCGGCCGCCTCCGGCATCCCCTGATCGCGCATCATGGTGTAAATGGAGTTCTCCTCCTGGAAAGCGTGCTTCGACACCGCATGTTTTAGCTGCATCAGCAGAAAGGAGCGACGCCCGGTCTGCCGGTCGCTCGTCTTCTCCAGCATGTCGAAGATGGCTAGCGCCGCCTTGTGCTCGGCGGCCAGCGCCTTGTCCCAGCTGCCGGCGACGACGGTCGGGGCCTGGACGGCCGCCTTGCGAACCAGATTGGCGAGCAGGCCTGCCGCGACGCCGGCGGCCGCGCCGATCGCAATCGTCCGGCCGGTGGAGGCGGACTCGGGTGCCTGGACGGTGGCCATGGGAAATGCTCCTGTGATGATGCCGCGCCAACGAGCCCGCACGGGAGCGGTTCCCCTCAACCCCCCGTAAACGCCGCGATTATCGGGCACGGACCGTTGCCGCCGGACGCGCATTGGCCGGCAAGCCGGGCGAGCGCGTCGCGTGCTGCCTGAAGCTCCGCGATGCTGCGGTCGAGCGCGGCGATCCGCTCTTCCGTCAACGCTCGGGCGCGGGCGCGATCCTCTCCCGCGTCCAGGTTCAGCAGCTCGGCGATCTGATCCAGCGTGAACCCTGCCGCCTGGGCCGAGCGGATAAAGCGCAGCCGTCGCAGGTCGTCCTCGCCATAGCGCCGGATGCCGCCTTGTCGTCCTGCGCCACCCTGCCGCGCCGGCGTGCGGATCAGGCCGCGACGCTGGTAGAAGCGGACCGTCTCCACCCCCACGCCGCCGCCTCGTGCGAATCCGGCGATCGTCAACTCTACCACGCTTGACTCCGTACCATGGTACGGCCGCTATAGGCATCGCATGACATGCATTGCAAAGCAGGCTGCCGAGAGCGTCGCACAGCTGGGGTTGAGCTTCGCCACCGCGACTGCCCTGCTGCCCATGGCCGCGGTCGCGCAGGACATGGACCGGATGGCCATGGGTAGCGACGCCGGACACCATCAGCATCAGCCCGCGCCAGCCGCTTCACCGACCCCCATGGCCCACCATGGCGCCATGGCGCAGGAAGCTCCCGCCATGGCGATGACCATGGGCATGGGCGGCAGCGACTATTCGCAAGGGTCCGGAACCGCGCGCCTGCCCGCGGCGGAAGGCATGATGCGCGGGAAGATGATCCATGCAGGCGGCTGGATGCTGATGGCGCACGGCTATGTCTGGGGCGTGGCGACGGACCAAGGCGGACCGCGCGGCGACGACAAGCTATTCGCGGCCTCGATGGCGATGCTGATGGGAGATCGCGATCTGGGGGACCGTTGGCACGTCCAGCTGCGCGGCATGGCCAGCGCCGATCCGACCATGGGCCCGCGCGGCTATCCCAACCTGCTCGCGACGGGCGAGGTGGCGCATGGCCGTCCGCTGGTCGACCGACAGCACCCGCACGACCTGTTCATGGAGCTGTCCGCGCGGGTTGACTACCGCCTGGGCGAGGGACGCAGCCTGTTCGTCTATGGTGGCCCGGTTGCGGAGCCCGCCCTCGGCCCATCCGCCTTCATGCATCGCGGATCAGCTCGCTACTTCCCGCTGTCGCCGATCACCCATCACTGGTTTGATTCGACCCACATCACCTATGGCGTGGTCACGGCGGGCTATGCCTCGCCCGCGGTCCAGATAGAGGGGTCCGCTTTCAAGGGCAGGGAACCGGACGAGCATCGCTGGGACATCGAGACGCCACGCCTCGATTCTTGGAGCGCGCGCGGCACCTGGACGCCATCGCGCAACCTGGCCGTGCAGGTCAGCCATGGCCGCCTGCGGACCCCCGAGGAGCAGCATCCCGGCGAGGATGAGGCCCGCACCACGGCGAGCATTCAATATGCGACCGGCGGCCTTTCCACGACCTTTGCCTGGTCGCGCAAGAACCGGCTGCCCGGCCCCTCACTCGACGCGTGGCTTGCGGAGGCTAGCTGGGAATTGGCACGGCGTCATGCCCTGTTCGGCCGATACGAGAATGTCGGCAATGACGAGCTTTTCCCGGATCACGACGATCCGCTTCACGACCGCGTGTTCAGGGTCGGCAAGCTGGAGGGCGGCTATGCCTATCGCCTGCCCATTTCCGGTCCGTTCGGGGTGGCGTTGGGCGGCACGCTTGCCGCCTACACGAAAACAGCGGCGCTTGATGAAGCTTATGGTCGGCCGCCGGTAAGCTGGACACTGTTCTCGAAATTCGTCCTTGGACTTTAGCGGCTTTTCCGTCCCTTCCGCGTTGGCTAGGGCGCCGCATCGGATCAGAAGGACGTAAGGCGACATGGCAATGAAGTCGATCGCGGCAGGGGCGGCGCTGCTGACGGCGGCCTGTTCGAGCTATCCGGCTCATCCGCCGGCCCTGACTCCGGTGACCGCCATGACGGCCGCTCCGGCCGAGCAGCGCGCGCCGGTCACGATCCTGATATCGATCGACGGCTTTCGCCCCGATTATCTGGGCCGGGGCGCGACGCCCACCCTCGCCCGGCTGGCCGCCGAGGGCGTCAGCGCGTCCATGATACCGTCCTTTCCCAGCAAGACTTTCCCCAATCACTGGACGCTTGTCACCGGCCTGGTCCCCGACCATCACGGCGTGGTCGGCAATTCGATGGAAGACCTGGGCCGCCCGGGCGCGACCTTCACCATGGCGACCGATGCGCCGTTCTGGTGGAACGGCGCCGAACCGATCTGGGTCACTGCGGAAAAGGCGGGCATCCGGACCGCGACCGAGTTCTGGCCCGGCTCCAACGTCGCCCTCGGCGCCGGCGCGTTCTGGTGGCTCATCTACGTGCCGGCGCCGGAGCCGCCGCGGCTCAGCGCGTCCATCACATACGACAGCGTCCGCGTCGGCGACCTCGTGCGGCTCGAGGGCGCCGTCAGCCTGCGTGCCGACGCGAGCGGCAGCGATCGCTCGCTCGCCACGCCGATCGCGCTCGCCCACCGGCTCGCCGGCGCCTTGCCGGCCGAGGATACGGTGACTTCGGTGTTTGCCGTGATGACGGCGCTGTTCTTTTCGCTGGCGGCCGTCAAATGGGCGGCCATGCGGGAAAAGCGGTTGCCGTTCC
>CAKTFL010000118.1 GCA_934555855.1 uncultured Sphingomonas sp.
GCGCGGAACAGCTGCATGGGGAAGCAAGCGAAGCGCGCGTCGATGTTTCGCTGGCCACGATCTATAATACATTGCACCAGTTCCACCAGGCGGGGCTGCTCCGCGAAGTGGCGGTGGATGCGTCGCGAGCAGTGTCGGTCATGGCGCCCTCATCAGATGGCTTTTCCGGGCAACGGGCGGTCGCAACCGTGGTTCCCGGTGCTGGCCGAATCGGCTCGGCTCGCCTAGATTGGGCCGATGCCGCATTCCGGGTTCGTACCCCTCCGCATCTTCTCGTCCTACACCATGCTGGATGGGGCGATCGATCCCAAGGCGATCGCCAAGCAGGCGAAGAAGCTGGGTTTTCCGGCGGCCGCCCTGACCGATCGCAACGGCCTGTATGCCGCGATGGCCTTTTCGGACGGCGCGAAGAAGGACGGGGTGCAGCCGGTCATCGGCACCATGCTCGCCGTCGCGCGTCCGGACATGCCGGAGGGGATCACGCCGCCGCTGGACTGGATCGCCCTCTATGCCCAGACCGAGCAGGGCTATGACAATCTGTGCGCGCTGGTCAGCCTGTCGCATCTCGATCGCCCGATCGAGCAGCCCGCGCATGTCGACATGACGATGCTGGAGGGGCGGACCGATGGCCTGCTGGCGCTGACTGCCGGCGGGGAGGGAGCGATCGCGCGCCTGTTCGCCGAGGAGCAGCCCGACCGTGCGCTCGCTTACATGGACCGACTCCAGTCGCTGTTCGGCGACCGCCTGTTCGTCGAGCTGTGCCGTCGCGGTGATCCCGTCGAAGAGGCGGCGGAAGAGGCGCTGATCGACCTCGCCTATTCGCGGGACCTGCCGCTGGTTGCGACCAATCCCTGCTGCTTCGCGGAGGGAAGCTTCGGTCAGGCGCACGACGCCATGCTGTGCATCGCCAATTCGACCTATGTCGAAAGCGAGGACCGGCCCCGCAGCTCGCCCGATGCCTGGATGAAGCCGGCAGACGCGATGAAGGCGTTGTTCGACGACGTTCCGGAGGCGATCGCCAACACTCTGGTCGTGGCGCAGCGCTGCGCCGTGATGGCGCCCAGCCGCAAGCCGATCCTGCCCAGCCTGGCCGGCGACCGAGAGGGCGAGGCGGCGATGCTCCGCGACGAAGCGGTGAAGGGGCTGGAACTGCGGCTGCGGCGGATGGTCGAGTTGGAGGAAACGGCAAAGAAAGAGCACGGCTTCGACAAGCTTGGCCCGAACGGAAGTGGGGAGATTGAGGTTTCTTCCCCTGCCGTTCGCCCTGAGCCGGTCGAAGAGCTGCCCTCCTCTGCGACGCCTGGCTCGGACGACCTCCGTGGACGCTTCCCCAATTACTTCGCCCGGCTCGATTTCGAAATCGACGTGATCGTGAAGATGGGCTTTCCCGGCTATTTTTTGATCGTCGCGGACTTTATCCAATGGGCAAAGTCCCACGACATCCCGGTCGGCCCCGGCCGTGGCTCGGGCGCGGGATCGGCCGTCGCCTGGGCGCTGACGATCACCGACCTCGATCCGCTGGCGCTTGGGCTGCTGTTCGAGCGGTTCCTGAACCCGGAACGTGTGTCGATGCCCGATTTCGACATCGACTTCTGCGAAACCCGGCGGGGCGAGGTGATCCGCTACGTGCAGGAGAAATACGGCCGCGATCAGGTTGCGCAGATCATCACTTTCGGTAAGCTGAAGGCGCGCGCGGTGCTGAAGGATACCGGCCGGGTGCTGCAGATGAGCTATGGCCAGGTCGATCGGCTGGCGAAGCTGGTGCCCAATCATCCGACCGATCCTTGGGACCTGAAGCGGGCGCTGAACGGCGTGCCGGAGCTGGCGCGCGAATACGCGAACGACAATCGCGTCCGTCACTTGCTCGACCTGGCGACGCAGCTGGAGGGCCTGCCGCGCCACTCGTCTACCCATGCCGCGGGCGTGGTGATCGGCGACCGGCCGCTGTCGCAGCTGGTTCCGCTGTATCGCGATCCGCGCTCGGACATGCCGGTCACCCAGTTCGACATGAAATATGTCGAGGGCGCCGGGCTGGTGAAGTTCGACTTTCTCGGCCTTAAGACGCTGTCCGTGCTGCAAAAGGCGGTGCAGCTGCTCGCGAAGCGGGGCGTCAACGTCGACCTGTCGGCGCTGAGCTGGGACGACGAGGCGGTCTACAATCTGCTCCAGCGCGGCGACACGGTGGGCGTGTTCCAGCTGGAATCGGAGGGAATGCGGCGAACGCTGTCCGCCGTCCGTCCGACCAATTTCGGCGACATCGTCGCGCTGGTCTCGCTGTACCGTCCCGGCCCGATGGACAATATCCCGAGCTTCGGTCGCCGCAAGGCGGGAACGGAGCCGATCGAATACCCGCACCCGGCACTCGAACCGATCCTGTCCGAGACTTACGGCATCTTCGTCTATCAGGAACAGGTGATGCAGGCCGCGCAGATCCTGGCCGGTTATTCGCTCGGCGGGGCCGACCTGCTGCGCCGCGCGATGGGCAAGAAGATCAAGGCGGAGATGGACGCCCAGCGCGCGACGTTCGTCGAGGGCTGCGGGACCGCGAACGGCATCTCCGTCGCAAAGGCGAACGAGCTGTTCGACCTGATCGACAAGTTCGCGGGGTACGGGTTCAACAAGTCGCACGCGGCCGCTTATGCGTTGCTTGCCTATCAGACCGCCTGGCTGAAGGCGCACCACCCGCACGAGTTCTTTGCCGCGTCGATGTGCTTCGACATGGCGCAGACCGAGAAGCTTGCCGTTTTCGTGGAGGATGCGCGCCGCTCCAAGGTGGAGGTGGCGCCGCCCTGCCTGAACGCAAGCCAAGCGGAGTTCGACGTCGAGCCGCATGAAGACGGCTTCGCCGTCCGATACGCGCTCGCAGCGCTGAAATCGGTAGGCGAGGGTGCGATGGAGAAGCTCGTCGCCGAGCGGGACGCGAATGGGCCATTCAAGAGCCTGGACGACCTTGCCGCCCGGGTCGATCCGCGCCTGCTCAACAAGCGTCAAGTGGAAACGCTGGGCGCGGCGGGCGCGTTCGACCTGTTTGACGCCAACCGCGCCGGCATGGTCGCCGCCGCCGAAACCATCCTCGCCGTCGCCCAGCGGACGCATGAGCAGAAGACGAGCGGCCAGGGCGGCCTGTTCGGCGACCAGAGCCACGCCGGCGATACGATCAAAGTGCCCGAGTCGGCTCGTTGGGGGCTGGCCGAGCGGATGGAGCAGGAGAAGGAGGCGTTCGGCTTCTACTTCTCGGCGCACCCGGCCGACCGCCACGCGCATCTCGCCAGGATGCATGGCGCGCGCAGCTATGCGAGCCTGTCCGACCTTCGCATCCCGGAGGACGGCACCCGCACCGGCGCGACGCTGGCCGTGCTGGTCGAGGAAGCGCGCTGGCGCACGTCGGCGCGCGGGCGCCGCTACATGATGGCGATGCTGTCCGATGCGTCCGGGCAGTTCATGGCGACCTGTTTCGACGATGGGGTTGCCGCCGATCTGGAAGAAGCCGCCCGTGTTGGCGGCTGCGGCTTGGTCACTGCGGAGCTCGACCGCCGGCCGGGCGAGGAAACGCCGCGCGTGTCGGTAAAGCGGATCCAGCCTTTCGAGACGCTCGCGTCCACCGCCCGCTTCGCGATGGAGGTAACGATCGACCATGCGGCGGGGCTCGACGCGCTCGCCCACCTGCTGTCGGACTTCCGTGGCGCGCGGGGCGAGGTCCGCGCGATAGTGCCGGTCGAGGGGGGGCAGGCGACCGTGCTGCTCGGCCGCGACTTCCTGTTGGACGAGGAATTGCGCGAGCGAGTCGGGCACCTGCCCGGCATCGCCGGTGTCAGCCTGTCCATGTCGGAGGTGCGGCTGGCGCTGGTGGGTTAGCCGCGATCGGGCCGGGAACAACGTAGTCCTGGACGCGATCGGGAGATCGCGTCCAGGGGCAAGCGCCGTTCAGCGTTGCGCTTCGTCGGTCTCGTCGGCGGTCTCGCCCTGCACGCCGGCATTGTTGCCGTAGCCCGCGCCTGACTCCTGCTCACCGCCACCGCCCTGGGTGGATGCCGCCGGATCCTGATTGTCGCGGGTCTCGCCGAAATCGCCCTGGCCGCCGCTTCCGCCACCGCCCGCTACATGGTTCTGGTCTGCCATCATCGCTTCTCCTGCCTTCTTCCGACCGCACGGCCGGCTTGCGGCAATAACGGACGGCGACACGGGGCGATCCCTCGCCAGGCCCTAGAACAACTCGCCCTGCGGACCGGCTGGCGGACGGAACAGGTCGGTTCGCAGCGTGATGCGGTCGGCGTTCAGCCCGAGCCGGCGACAGGCGAGCCGGAACCGGGTTCCGAGCAGGTCCGCCCAGGGGCCGCTGCCCTTCATGCGCGCGAAGAAGTCGGGATCATTGTCGCGGCGTCCGCCCCTTAGCGAGCGGATCGTCGCCATCACTTTGCCCGCCCGATCCGGAAAATGCACGTCGAGCCAAGCGCGGAACAGCGGCGCGACCTCATGCGGCAGCCGCACGGGGATGAAGAACGCCGCCTTGGCACCGGCGGCAGCGGCACGTTCGAGGATATGCTCCATCTCCCCATCCGTGATGGCGGGAATGACCGGCGCGATCGAGACATAGACCGGCACGCCCGCCGCCGCGAGCCGTTCCACCGCCGCCAGTCGGCGCGCGGGCGTCGGCGCCCTCGGTTCCAGGGTCATCGCGATCCGCGGATCGAGCGACGTGATCGAGACGCACACCGCCGCCAGCTTCCCCGCCGCCATCGGCCCGAGCAGGTCGAGGTCGCGGCACACCCGGTCGGACTTGGTCGTGATGGTCAGCGGATGGTTCGTTTCCGCGAGGACTTCGATCACCTCGCGCGTGATCCGCCAGTCCGCCTCGATCGGCTGGTAAGGATCGGTATTGGTGCCAAGCGCCATCGGCCTGCATACGTAACGAGGCCGCGCCAGTTCCTGCCGCAGCAGAGTCGCCGCGCCGGGCTTGGCGAACAGGCGGCTTTCGAAATCGAGGCCGGGCGACAGGTCATGAAAGGCGTGGCTGGGGCGAGCGAAGCAATAGATGCAGCCATGCTCGCAGCCGCGATAGGGATTGATCGAGCGGTCGAACGGCACGTCGGGCGAGGCATTGCGGCTGATGATCGTTCGCGGTCGTTCCACAGTCACGGTGGTGCGAAGCGGTGGCGCGGCCCCGTCCACCAGATCGCGAGCGTCCAACCAGTCACCATCGGCCTCGATGGCGGGGAGATTGAAGCGGCTGCTTGCCCCGTTCAGGGTGGCGCCGCGAGCTGGCCGAGTCTTTCCCATTGACAGCAGGCTAAGGGCATGACATGAACATAGCAAGAACATCGGGGGATGGAAGATGGCCAGGATCAGCTATGTCGAACTGCCGGCGGACGGCACGGGTGAGGGCAAGCGTTTCTATGCCGATGCGTTCGGCTGGCAGTTCACGGATTTCGGCCCCGACTATGCGGCTACGATGACGGGGGACGTCGACCTCGGCCTGAACGCCGATCCGGCGGAACGCACGGCGCAGCTGCTGCCCGTTATTCAGGTGGACGATCTGGACGAGGCGCTCGGCGCCGTGGAGCGGGCCGGTGGGCGGATCACGCTGCCGATCTTCGCCTTCCCGGGCGGTCGCCGCTTCCACTTCGCCGATCCGCATGGGCATGAACTGGCCGCCATGCAGGCCGACGGGTAACGCGTTTCAGCGCTCGGTCAGGCGCGGCATCAGCTCGACGAAGTTGCAGGGGCGATGCCGGCTGTCGAGCTGGTCGCGCAGAATGCCGTCCCAGCCGTCCTTCACGGCGCCGGTCGAGCCGGGCAGGGCGAAGATATAGGTGCCGCGCGCGACACAGGCACAGGCGCGGGACTGGACGGTGGAGGTGCCGATTTTCGCATAGCTGAGCCAGCGGAACAGCTCGCCGAAACCTGGGATCATCTTGTCTGCGACCCGCTCGACCGCTTCGGGAGTCACGTCGCGGCCGGTAACGCCGGTGCCGCCCGTGGTGATGATGCAGTCAACCTGCGGGTCACCGATCCATGCGTGAAGCTGCGCGACGATCATGTCGGCATCGTCGCGCAGGATGTTCCGGTCGGCGACGACGTGGCCCGCCGCCCCGACCCGCTCGACCAACGTATCGCCCGAACGATCTTCGGCCAGGCCGCGTGTGTCGGAAACCGTCAGGACCGCGATGCGGATCGGAACGAAAGGGAGTGAGTCGTCGATGGCCATGATCTGCCCTTCGCGCCCCGGACCCTGCCGCGCAAGGCTGGGGCGCGGAGGTTCAGTCGTTCGCGCTGAGCATGGTCGACCGAGGCGCGACGGGCGCGTTGATGGCGATGCTGGCGGTGGCGGTCCGGTTCGGCTGTGCGTTCAGGCGCACGGCCGCGGCGCCCGGCAAGCCGGGGAAGCGCGGCCACAGGCCCTGCGCCAGCGCCGACCGGCTCGGCAGCTTGGCCTTGCCCGCCTTCGCCTCGTAAACCCAGTAGTTCCGCATCACCGTGGTCACGTAACCGCGCGTCTCCCAATACGGGATGCTTTCGATGTACAGCAGGGGATCGCCCCCGTCGCGGACGATGGAGTTCCACTGCCCGACCGGCTTCGGCCCGGCATTATAGGCGGCGATCACCTTGGGCAGCAGGCCGCCCGTGACGCCGCTCATGTCGCGCAGCCGTTCCAGATGGCGCTGGCCGACGTCCATGTTGAACGAGGGCCTGGACAGGACGGTGCGGTCGACGCTCGCCAGCCCCCGCTCACGGCCATAATCGGTGGCCGCCGCCGGCATGATCTGCATCAGACCATAGGCTCCGGCCTTGCTGACGACCTTGTTGCGGAAGCGCGATTCCTCAAGGGTATGGGCGTAGACAAGCGCCTTTTCGACGCGCCAACCGCTGTCCGGCGTCCAGTTCGGGGTCGGATAGCGAGCCTCGGTGCCGGGCGTGACGCCAGCCGGGCAGTTGTGCGCCAGCCAGACGGTTGTGGCGGGCAGGTCC
>CAKTFL010000119.1 GCA_934555855.1 uncultured Sphingomonas sp.
CCTTTCTCGACCGACGGCACAGATAGGGGTGCACCATGTCGCCCTCGATCGGGCCGGGGCGGACGATGGCGACCTGGACGACCAAATCGTACAGCTTCCGGGGCTTGAGGCGCGGCAGCATGTTGATCTGCGCCCGGCTTTCGACCTGGAACACGCCAATCGAATCGCCCTTGCACAGCATGTCGTAGACGAGGGGGTTCTCGTCCTCGGCGACGTTGTCGAGCTGATAGTCGCCCAGCCCGTGCCGCCTCATCAGGTCGAACGCCTTGGCGATGCAGGTCAGCATCCCCAACGCCAGGATGTCGACCTTCATGATCTTCAGGTAATCGATATCGTCCTTGTCCCATTCGATGAAGGTGCGGTCCTTCATCGCGCCGTTGTGGATCGGCACCGTCTCGTCGAGCCGGTTCTGCGTCAGCACATAGCCGCCGACATGCTGCGACAGGTGGCGGGGAAAGTTCAGCAGCCTGTCGACGAAATGCCTGAGGCGCGCCACCTCCGGATTGGCAAGGTTGTAGCCAGCCTGGGCGAATCGCGCCTCCTCGAACCGGCCGGCGAAGCTGCCCCACACCGTGCTGGTAAGCCGCTGCGTCACGTCCTCGGTCAGACCCAGCGCCTTGCCGACCTCTCGCACCGTCGAGCGCGGGCGGTAATGGATCACCGTCGCCGCGATCGCCGCGCGGTGGCGGCCATAGCGGCGGTAGATGTACTGCATCACCTCCTCGCGCCTCTCATGCTCGAAGTCGATGTCGATATCGGGCGGTTCGTCGCGCTCCGACGACACGAAACGTGAAAACAGCAGATCGTGTTTGGTGGGGTCGACGGAGGTGACGCCGAGCAGCCAGCACACCGCCGAATTGGCGGCCGAGCCGCGCCCCTGGCACAGGATCGGCTGGTCGAGGCTGCGCGCGTACTTCACAACGTCATGGACGGTGAGGAAGTAATAAGCGTAGTTCCGCTCGCGGATCAGGCGGAACTCCTCGTCCAGCGACGCCAGCAGCTTGGCGGGGATGCCGCCCGGAAAGCGCTTGTGCGCCGCGCACCAGGTGATCTGCTCCAGCCACTCCTGCGGCCCCCAGCCCGCCGGCACGGGTTCGTGCGGATATTCATAGGACAGCTCGGTCAGGTCGAACCCGATGCGGTCGAGCAGGCGCAGGCTTTCGTCCACGGCATCGGGCCGCTGGCGGAACAGGCGCGTCATTTCCTCAGGAGGCTTCAGATAGCGTTCGGCATTGGCCGACAGCAGGCGGCCGGCCGCCTGCACCGTCACCCCTTCACGAATACAGGTAACGACATCCTGTAGCTCCCGGTCGGTCGGCTGAGCATACAACGCGTCGTTGGTGGCGAGCACCGGCACCCCCGCGGTGTCCGCCAGGCGCGCAAGGCCGGCGAGACGACGCCGGTCGGCCCCTGCGCGCGGCATGGTCATGCCCAGCCATAGCCGGCCCGGCGCAGCGGCGACCAGGGTGCGGAGCGTCGCCTCCAGGCCGGGATCCCGGCGCCGCGGCGGCAGCAGCGTGCCCGGCATCGGCGTCACCGGCCGCGCGCCGCTGCCCGGCAACACGATCAGCAACAGGTCGTCCAGATGCCGCAACAGGTCGCCCATCCCCAGGATGCAGCCGCCCTTTTCCGACCGCAGGTTGCCGGTCGTCAGCAGACGGGTGAGCCGGCCCCAACCATGGCGGGTCGCGGGATAGGCGACGATGTCGGGCGTACCATCGGCAAAGACCAGCCGTGCGCCGGTCGCCAGCTTGAAGGTGATATCGGGAAAGCCGCCCTCGACCAGCCGCCGTCGGATTTCGCCCAACGCCTTGTGCGCGCGGACCACGCCGGCGACGGTGTTGCGATCGGCGATGCCGAGCCCCGCATAGCCCCGCGCCACCGCTTCCCCTACCATGTCTTCGGCATGGGAGGCGCCGTGCAGGAAGGAAAAATTGCTGGCTGCCACCAGCTCGGCGAAGTCGGTCACCGTTCCCTCCCCTGAAAGGCTGGGCTTTCAGGCGAACAGGCCATGGACGTACCAGCGCGGCGGCGGCTCCCCTTCGGCATAATCGCCTTGGCGAAAGATCCAGAAGCGGCGGCCACGGCGATCCTCCAGCCGGAAATAATCGCGCGCGGGCGGCGCCGGCGTGCGACGCCACCATTCGCCCGCGATCCGCTCCGGCCCTTCCGCGCGCGCCACGTCATGCAGCTTGCGCCGCCAGCGAAATCGGGCGGGCGGGCCGTCCGGATATTCGGCCGCAATGGTATCGATCGGCTGGGGCGGATCGAACAGGTAGATGGGCCGGAGCGGCGGCTCGCCGGCTTCGGGCGGTGGCCAGTCTTCGGGCGTGGGAGGCGCAGCTGCCGGCAGGCTCAGCTCCGCCTGTTCGGGCAGGTGGCTGCTGCGCGCGGAAAAACGCCGCACCCGAGCCCGGCCCAATCGGGTGGACAGCTGATCCACCAGCTGCCCCACCTCGCCCTTTTCGGCCGCTCCGCCTTCCAGCCGCAGCTGGCTGGCCGAAAGCGGCTCGGCCAGCGCCACGTCGAGGCGGACCAGGTCATAACCGAAGCCCGGATCGAGCGGGTCGGCCAGCGCCCCCAGCCGCTCGCGCAGCAGCCGGCCGAGCAGCGCCACGTCGCGGGTCGGCTGGCCGGTCTCGACGCGCAGCCGCTGCACCTGGCCATCGGCGCGGAACAGCCGCGCTTCCCAACGTCGTCCGCCCTCGTGCCGCTTTTCGAGCACCGCGCCGGCCTCGGTCGCCAGTTCGCCCAATATCGCCAGCGCATCCTCGACCCGGCCGATCGGCTCGGCGAAGCGACGTTCGGCAAAGACGGGCTCCACGCGCCGACGCGGGGCGACGGGGGTCTTCACCTCGCCTTGGAGCTGGCGCACGGCCATCGCCGCTCCTTCACCGAAGCGCGCCGCGATGGTGGCCAGCGGGCGCGCCATCACGTCGCCCACCGTCTTCAGCCCTGCGCGGGACAGCGCCACCGTGTCCTCGCCATCCAGCCCCAGGGCCGCGACCGGCAGGCGGCGCAACGCCCGCGCTTCGTCAGGTGCGGGCGCCCCGGCGAAGCGGGCGAGAGCGCGCGCGGCATGGGGCGTGTCGGCGAACGCATAGCGGACCAGGATGCCGCGCCGCGCCATGCGCGCCTCCACGTCCGCCGCCAGCCGGCTCTCGGTGTCGAAGGCATGGACGCAGCCGGCAATATCGAGCGTCAGTCCGTCCGGTGGGTCGAGCGCCACCATCGGTGTATAGCGCGCGCACCCGTCCGCCAGCCGTTCCAGCCAATCGAGATCGGCATGGGGATTGTGGGGAAACACCTCCAGCCCGGGCATCTGCGCGCGCGCATCGGCGAGCGTCAGTCCCGGCGTCAGCCCCGCCCGCGCCGCGGCGAGATCGACGGCGGCGAGGCGCAGGGCGCCCCCCACCGTCTCGACAAGGGCGACGGGCGCATCAGACCCGTGCACGAACAGGTGCGGGCGATCGCTCCTCAGCCGTTCGATCGGCAGCCACGGAAACACCAGCGCCAGATAGCGGCGCGCCACGGAAGGATTTCGCATCACGGTCCCACTCCACACGCCAACGCGCGCCGGCAGGGCCCCCGCGCCGACGCAACAACTCGATCTGAAAAGCGGGCATTCCCGGCGCGTCCGCTTCCAGCGCCGTGGAGGGTTCGCCCGTCACGCTCCAGCGGGTGGCAGCAGCGCTCGGCACTGGCTCGGCCCCGATCCGCAGCATCAGCACGGTGACTCTCGACGCCTCCGCGCCCAGCATTAATCGGCGCGTTGCGGTCAGGTCGATGCCCGGCGCCCGCCCCCATGCCTCGACCAATACGGTTCCCAGGCCCGCACAGCGCGTCGCATCCCCCGCCGCCCGCAGCAGCGCGCCCTCGTCAGGAACGATCGCCATGACTACCCTTTCGGGATTCAGCCCCATGTCGAGTAGCCCCGCCGCATGGAGCCGCCCGACCTGGCGCTCCGCCGCTTCGGTACGAAGCCACAGGAGCGGGGTGGCGCCGGCCGCCAGCGCCAGCGCGACGGCAAACCCGGCGGCGCAGGCACCATCGGCCGGCTCCGCCCCGAAAACCTCATGCAGCTGCCCGCGCGCCAGCCCCTCCGCCAGCCAGGCATCGGGCGCGCGGTCGTCCCCCTGGCGAGGCTGGCCAGCTGTCGCCATGCGGCGTAGCCGATCGATCAGGGCAGCTGAGTCGCTCACCCGTGTTCTTGTAATGTTCTAGCAGCCGAGTCGCCAAGCGAGAATTTTCTCGCGTGTGGGCGGAACGTGTTAGCTCCCCCTTCCGCTCGGCTTAGCTTGTCGAAGACCTTTCTTACTTCTGGGTTCTAGACTCCCTGCAGGCCCGACGCGGAGATAAATCCCGCATCGTTGAACGACGCCATGGCGCCGCCGGCCGGGCGAGCCGTTGTGCGGCTGCGCCTGCACAGCGGCGCGGACGCTGCCGCGCCTACGGCTCTATCAGAATGCCGCCGAAACCGAGAACACGACCTGACCGCCCGCGATCGACCCGCCATCCTTGGTCGACGAGAAGTTGGGCAGCAGGTAGGCCGACTCGGACCGGCTGATATCGGTGTCGGCATAGGCGACGCCGAGCGTCAGCGGCGTACCGGCGATCGCATAATCGACGCCCAGCAGCCAATCCCAATATTCGCCCGTCGGCGCGACGCTGGTGCCGTTCGGACCCAGGCCGGAATTGCCCTTGGAATAACCGATATGCGCCTTGGCCGTCGCGCCGGTGCCGGGAACGCCGACCGCGGCATCGCCCCACAGGTACAGATTGTCTTCCTTGTCGCCCGGATCGTCATAGGCGCCCGCCACTGCCGATGCGCCGGAATAATACCAGCGGCCCAGCGCCTGTTGCGACGGAGCATAGGCGACACCCGCGGTCAGGGTGGCAGGGCCGGCCGTCCCCGACAGCTTGACATAAGGCTCCGCGAAGTCGGTCTTGGAGGCGCCACCGGGATACATGTACCACGTCAGGCCGACATCGAGCGTGCCGCCGCCGACCGGAGTCTTGAAGCCGCCGATCAGGTCCAGTTCGGTGTTGGAGCCCCCGAACGTGCCCCAACCGGCCAGGTTCGACGCCCAGGTGCCGACGTAAAAGCCGCTTTGATGGGCAATGGTCAGGCCGCCCTGGATCGCGGCTTCCTCGTCCGACTGCGACACGCCGCGGAAGCGGTAATCCGACACCAGCGCGACGCTGCCGGTCACGGTGACAGGCTTGGGCGGCGCGGTATCCTGAGCGAAAGCGGGAGCGGCAAGGCCGATCGCCAGCATTGCGCCAGCAATGAAATAGGACTTCATAGGAACCTCCTTTGAGAGAGAGGCTCCTCCTGCACCCGGGCGTCGACCGCTCTTGGCGGGGTCGATCGTTCGGATGCTGCAGATGCTAACCACGCCCGCGCCCGGACTCAATCCCGTCCGTGCATTTGAGCGACACCGTTGCAAACATATAACGGCCCCCCGGACACAGGTCCGGAGGGCCGCCCTCTCCAACTCGAACTATTCAGCTGAACTGCACCTTGGGCGAGCTGCCGGTCACCTCCACCGGCGCGCCCGCCGCCCGGCGACGCTGGAGCCAGTCGCGGATCAGTTCCGCGCTGCTATGGTCGACCCCGTCGACGCGGCTGAGGTCCAGGGTTACCCGCGAGCCGGCCGGAATACGCTCCAGTGTGTCCGACAGCTTGGGAATGGACACAAAGGTTGCCGCCCCGTCCAGCGCCACGCGGTGCGCCGGGCCGTCCTGTTCCTCATACACCCTGAGCCGCAGCCGCGTCAGGTGCGGCACCAGCTCCAGCAGCGACAGACCGATGCCGATCAGCACGCCCGTCAGCAGGTCCACCGTGACTACGGTGATCAACGTCGCCGCCCAGATCACCGCCGGCAGCACACCATGGTCACGCGCCAGGTGGCGGACATGGACGAGGTTGACCAGGCGGAAGCCCGTGACGACCAGGATCGCACCGAGTGCGGCCATCGGGATCTCGCGCAGCAGCCAGGGCAGCAGCGCCACGAAGCCCAGGATCCAGGCACCGTGCAGGATCGCGGACGCCCGCGTCGCCGCCCCCGCCTGCACATTGGCGGAGCTGCGTACGATCACGCCGGTCATGGGCAGCGCGCCGGCGAACCCGCACAGCAGGTTGCCGATGCCCTGCGCGCGAAGTTCCTTGTTGTAGTCGGTCCGCACGCCGTCATGCATCTTGTCCACCGCCGCCGCCGACAGCAGCGTTTCGGCGCTGGCGATAAAGGCGATGGCAAGCGCGCTGGTGATCACCGCCGGGCTGGCGAGCCGGGCCAGGAACCCGTCGCCTGGCAGGGACACCGCCCCGACGATCGATTCGGGCACCACCACCCGCGTCACGTCCAGGCCCAGCACCACCGCCGCCAGCGTGCCCACGACTACGCCGATCAGCGCGCCGGGAACCAGCCGCATCGAGGCGGGGCGCAGCTTCTCCCAGCCCAGCATCGCGGCGATGGTGAGCAGGCCGACGCCAAACGCCGCCTCTGCGGACGACCAGTTGCTCAGCTCCAGGCCGAGCAGCCGGCTTGGCATCGCCGCCAGGTTCTCCGGCCCGCTAGGCAGCGGACGCGCGTCGAACAGGACGTGGAACTGCCCCACCACGATCAGCACGCCGATACCGGCCAACATGCCGTGAACCACTGCGGGGGAGATGGCCTTGAACCAGCCGCCCAGGCGAAAGATGCCGGCCACCACCTGGATCAGCCCAGCCAGGACCAGGATCGGGCCCAGCGCGGACAGCCCCTGGTCGCGGATCAGCTCAAAGACGATCACGGCCAGGCCGGCGGCGGGGCCGCTGACCTGAAGCGGCGAGCCGGCGAGCACGCCGACGATCAGCCCGCCGATCATACCGGTGATCAGCCCCTTTTCCGGGCTGACCCCCGA
>CAKTFL010000120.1 GCA_934555855.1 uncultured Sphingomonas sp.
GTGTTTGCCAGCCCGGGCCAGATCCAGGCGAGCGCGCCGGACGACGACAAGGCATACAGCATCATCAGCGCCATCATCGCGCAATAGGCCAGCTGGAGCCGGTGCCGCAGCGCGCCCCACAAGGCGAGGTTGTGGATCAGCAGCGCCAGGCAAAGTCCCCCGAACCCGGCATATAGCGCACCGAGCATCAGGTCCGATCGCCATGCCCGGTCCGCGGTGACGACGCTTGCGCCCAGCAGGATGCCGCGAACATTGGCCGATCCCTCGATCCGCCACAGCAGCCTTGTAACCGCGACCCGGCGAAAGGGCAGGGGCTGGTCCATGATCGCGCCGAGAGCCAGCGCGCGCGACTGGCCGCGCCCGTCCAGGGCGACCCGCGCGATCGCGCCGTCGGCATACAGCGCGTACAGGGTGACGCGATCCTGCCAGACGCTGGCGAAGCGGACATGGACAGGACCAGTGGTGCCCGGCCGTCCGGCCAGGGGCACCGACAGCACGTCGTAATCGCCCGGCCCGAAGGCGCCCTGCGGCGTGCGGCAGTCGAAATCGGCGGGAGAGCCGAGCAGGGCCCGCGCGTCCCGGGCGACGTCCGCGCGAGCGACGCAGACCGGCACATAAGGCCCGGCCTGTGCCTGGACCCGCGCAGGCGTCGATGCGAGGCCGAGGCTCAGGCAAAACCACGCCATCAGCAAACAGCAACGGCGATTGATTTTGGCCCCCATGGCCAGGGGAATTAACCAGCAGGTCCAAACGGGGCGTTAACAACTCCCTCCGGGCGATCTGGTTCCCGCCCGGAGGGTAAGCGAGCTTATTTCACCTCGACCGGCTCGGCCTTGCTGCCGCCCTTCTTGCGCGGCTTCTTGGGCGCGGCGGGCTCGATCGCGAAGGACAGCGCGCCGTCCTTCATCTTCACGGTCACCTCGCCGCCATGGACCAGCTTGCCGAACAGCAATTCCTCAGCGAGCGGCTGCTTGATCTTCTCCTGGATCAGCCGGCCCATCGGGCGGGCGCCATAGAGCCGGTCATAGCCCTTGTCGGTCAGCCACTTCTTGGACTCGTCGTCCAGCTGGATATGGACCTGCCGATCCGCCAGCTGCAATTCCAGCTGAAGGATGAACTTGTCCACCACCCGCGCCACGACCTCGGGCGGCAGGTATCCGAACGGCACGATCGCATCCAGGCGGTTGCGGAACTCCGGCGAGAACATGCGCTGCACCGCCTGCTCGTCCTCACCCTCGCGGGTCAGGGTGCCGAAGCCCACCGTCTCGCGCGCCATGTCCGCCGCGCCCGCATTGGTCGTCATGATCAGGATGACGTTGCGGAAATCGACGGTCTTGCCGTGCTGATCGGTCAGCCGGCCATTATCCATCACCTGCAACAGGATGTTGAACAGGTCGGGATGCGCCTTCTCGATCTCGTCGAGCAGCAGCACGCAATGCGGATTCTGATCCACCGCATCGGTCAGCAGCCCGCCCTGGTCGAACCCGACATAGCCCGGAGGCGCGCCGATCAGCCGGCTGACCGAATGGCGCTCCATGTATTCGGACATGTCGAACCGCTGGAGCGGGATGCCCAGGATCGACGACAGCTGCTTCGCCACCTCCGTCTTGCCGACGCCGGTCGGGCCGGTGAACAGGTAGTTGCCGATCGGCTTTTCCGGGTCGCGCAGCCCCGCGCGGGACAGCTTGATCGCGGAGGACAGCTTCTCGATCGCGCCGTTCTGGCCGAACACCACCCGCTTCAGGTCCTGCTCCAGGCTCGCCAGCGCCTTGGTGTCGTCGGTCGATACGCTTTTCGGCGGAATGCGCGCCATGGTGGCGATCACCGCCTCGATCTCGCGCGAGGTGATGGTCTTTTTCCGCTTGGCGGCGGGCACAAGCATCTGCATCGCGCCCACCTCGTCGATCACGTCGATCGCCTTGTCGGGTAGCTTGCGGTCGTTGATGTAACGCGCCGACAGCTCGACGGCCGACTTGATCGCGTCGGGCGTGTACTTGACCGAGTGATGCTCCTCGAACGCGGAGCGCAGGCCGGCGAGGATCTTGATCGTGTCCTCGATCGTCGGCTCGTTCACGTCGATCTTCTGGAACCGGCGCAGCAGCGCGCGATCCTTTTCGAAGTGGTTGCGGAACTCCTTGTAGGTCGTGGAGCCGATGCAGCGGATGGTGCCGCCCGACAGCGCCGGCTTCAACAGGTTCGACGCGTCCATCGCCCCGCCGCTGGTCGCGCCGGCGCCGATCACCGTGTGGATCTCGTCAATGAACAGCACCGCGTCCGGCATCTTCTCCAGCTCGGACACGACCGCCTTCAGCCGCTCCTCGAAATCGCCGCGATAGCGGGTGCCGGCGAGCAGCGCGCCCATGTCGAGCGAATAGATGACGGCCGGCTTCAGCACGTCGGGAACCTCGCCCTCGATGATCTTGCGAGCGAGCCCTTCCGCGATGGCGGTCTTGCCGACGCCGGGATCGCCGACATAGAGCGGGTTGTTCTTGGACCGGCGGCACAGGATCTGGACGGTGCGGTCGACCTCGGCCGAGCGGCCGATCAGCGGATCGACCTTGCCGTTCTTGGCCTTCTCGTTCAGGTCGACGGTGAACTGCTTTAGCGCGCTTTCGCTCTTGCCCTTGTCACCTGGTTTGGCGGGCTTTTCCTCCTCGGAGCCCTTGGGGGCCGAAGCCTCGGGAGCGGCGGCGCCGTTCTTGCCGACGCCGTGGCTGATGAAGCTGACCGCATCCAGTCGGCTCATGTCCTGCTGCTGGAGGAAGTAGACCGCATAGCTTTCCCGCTCGGAGAACAGCGCGACGAGCACGTTGGCGCCGGTCACCTCGTCGCGGCCCGACGACTGGACGTGCAGGATGGCGCGCTGGACCACGCGCTGGAAGCCGGAAGTCGGGGAGGGGTCGGTCGCGGCCGACACCTTGAGCGCGTCCAGCTCCGTGTCGAGATAATGGGCGACGGTGGTCTTCAGCTCGCCGGTATCAACATTGCAGGCTCCCATCACCTTGGACGCATGGTCGTCGTCGATCAGCGCGAGCAGCAGGTGCTCCAGCGTGGCATATTCGTGGCGCCGGGACGAGGCGGCCTCCAGGGCCTTGTGCAGCGTGGTCTCGAGCGCGGGGGCGAAGGATGGCATTCGGCTACTCCAGTCGGGCGCGACTACAAGCGTTCCCGTTTCGACCTATGTCGTGATCGAGTGTCGGCGCATCAAGCGGCCGACGATCAAACAGACGCCAGGTTCGCGACGCGACGCTCACCGGCCGAATAACGCGTCAGCACTTGCACGATGGTTAACGGCGCGTTGGATCTTGTCGCGCGTCCGGGAAATCTCGCCTTCCAGCGCGGCGATCCTGGCCTCCAGCTCGGCGACAGACAGCCGGTCGAGGTCCTGTCGCACCAGCTCGGCCAGCGCGTCGTTCGGTCGCGAAGGTGCGTCGTCCAGGTCCATCCGCGCAGCGTTGACCGCGCGACGCCCCAAGTCAATAACATGCGCGACCGACCTCACAGCTTCCTTTCACCACCAGCCAGGACGAGCCGATGGACGCGATTCCACCGACGATGCACGCGATCGACCCCCAGGCGCCGGGCGGGCCGGAGGTGCTGGCGCTGGTCGATCGGCCGGTGCCTCGTCCGGGGCCTGCGGAGGTGCTGGTCCGCGTGCGCGCGGCCGGCGTCAATCGCCCCGACGTGCTGCAACGGCGCGGCGCCTATCCGCCGCCGCCCGGCGCGCCCAGCATACCGGGGCTTGAGATCGCGGGCGAGGTGGTGCTGGCAGGCGAGGGCGTGGTCGACGTGATGGTCGGACAGCCGGTCTGCGCGCTGGTCGCTGGCGGCGGCTATGCCGAATATGCCGTGGCGCCCGCCGGCCAGTGCCTGCCCGTGCCGGCGGCCCTGTCCATGATCGAGGCTGCGGCGATTCCTGAAACCCTGTTCACCGTCTGGACCAACCTGTTCGAGCGCGCTTACGCGACGGAGGGGGATACGGTGCTGATCCATGGCGGGACCAGCGGCATCGGCACCATGGCGATCGCGCTGTGCGGGCTGTTCGGCGTCCGGGCGATCGTCACCGCCGGTTCGGACGCCAAGTGCGACGCGGCCCGTGCGCTCGGCGCGGCCGACGCGATCAACTATCGTACGGAGGATTTTGTGGAGCGCGTCCGCGACCTGACCGCCGGGCGGGGCGTGCAGGCGGTGCTCGACATGGTCGGCGGGGACTATGTGCCGCGCAACCTCCAATGCCTGGCGGAGGACGGGCGGCATGTCTCGATCGCGGTGCAGGGCGGGGCGACCGCCACCGTGCCGCTGTTCGACATCATGCGCCGCCGCCTGACCCTGACCGGCTCGACGCTGCGTCCCCGCGATGCGGCGTTCAAGGAACTGGTCGCGGACGAGATCGCGCGCACCGTCTGGCCGCATGTCGAGGCGGGCCGCCTGAAGCCGGTGATCGACCGCACCTTTCCGCTGTCCGAAGCCCCCGCCGCCCATGCCCGCATGGAAACCGGCGAGCATGTCGGCAAGATCGTGCTGACGATGGGGTAGGCCGGGTGCCCCACGGGCATACCGCGCCAACCCGGCAAATCCCTCCACCGTTCGTGCCGAGCCTGTCGAAGCACTGCCTTCTTCTTCGTCCCGGCCCCGCCTCCTCGACCCCGCTCCTGTCCTACAGACCTCCCCCACGCTAACCATTCCCCATGCCGTCCCCCCACCACATCAACACCCTCCCGACCCCCCGCGGAGGTGAAGTGGAGAAAGTGCGTTTCAGCTCTACACTTTCTCTACTTCACCCCAGTTTCTCTACTTCACCCCAGTTTCTCTACTTCACCATCGCGCAATCGTGGCCGCCCGACCGGCGTCCCCGCTTGCCCTCCGTGCCGCCTTCCCCTAAGTTCCCGGGGTTGAGGCCGCTCCGTGAAGGGGTGGCCCTTATTGTTTCCGACGGAGTTCATCCCCGTGGCCCAGCCCCTGATGCCCCATGCGACCGCTTCCTGGATGGTCGACAACACGTCCCTCTCGTTCGAGCAGATCGCTGAATTCTGCGGGCTTCATATCCTGGAAGTGCAGGCGATCGCCGACGATACCGCCGCGACCAAGCTGACCGGGCGCGATCCCGTGCGCGCGCACGAGATTTCGCAGGAGGAGATCGAGCGGGGTCAGGCGAACCCCTCCTACGTGCTCAAGATGAACAAGGGGCCCGAGCAGGTCCGCCGTACCAAGGGGCCGCGCTACACCCCGGTGTCGAAGCGGCAGGACAAGCCGGACGGCATCGCCTGGATCATCCGCAATCATCCGGAAATCCCTGATGGTGCGATCGGCAACCTGATCGGCACGACCCGCACGACGATCGCCGCGATCCGCGACCGCAGCCACTGGAACATCTCCAACATCACGCCGAAAGACCCGGTGACGCTGGGCCTCACCAGCCAGCGCGAGCTGGACGCGGCGGTGGCCAAGGCGGCCAAGGCGGCGGGGATCGAGGCTCAGCCGACCGACACCCGGCTGGAGGGCGACCGCGAGGCACTGATCGCCAGCCTGCGCGCCGAGCGCGAGGCCGCGGCCCGTGGCACGGAGGCGACGGCCAGCGTCGAGGATCAGGCGCGCGCGCTGTTCGACGACCCCTTCCGCCGGTGATGCCGGGCGGGGCAGGGCTCCGCTCGACCGGGATCCGCTGGGCCGGGATCCGCTGGGCCGGGATCCGCCGGGCCGGGATCCGCCGGGCCGGAAACTGTTGACTATCGTCCGACGATGATGTTCTCTCCTTGTTCTAGAGAATCGGGGGAAAGTTTCATGGCGTCGGATCTGGTCTTCTACACGAACCCTCAGTCCCGCGGCCGCATCGCGCGCTGGATGCTTGAGGAGACGGGCGCTGCTTATGAGGCGGTGATCCTCGACTATGCGACCGGCATGAGGGATCCGGACTATCTGTCGGTGAACCCGATGGGGAAGGTGCCGGCCATCGTGCATCGCGGCAAGGTCGTGACCGAGGGGGCCGCGATCTGCGCCTATCTCGCCGATGCTTTTCCGGAAGCGGAGCTGGCGCCGCCCCTGGCCGAGCGTGCTGGCTATTACCGCTGGATGTTCTTTGCCGCCGGTCCGCTGGAACAGGCCACCATCGACCGTGCCCGCAAGATCGAGGTCGGGGAGGATCAGCGACGGATGGTCGGCTACGGCTCGTTCGATCACGTCGTCCATGCACTCGACGCACACCTGACCGGACGCGAGTGGATCGCGGGCGATCGTTTCAGCGCGGCGGACGTCTATGTCGGCTCGCACCTGCTTTGGGGATCGCAGTTCGGCTGGCTGCCCCAGCGCGATTCCTTCGACGCCTATATGACCCGCCTGCGCGACCGTGCTGCCTATCAGCGCGCCAGGGAAAAGGATGACGCGGCGATCGCTGCGATGACACAGGAAGCAGCCTGACCTGCGGAGGCTGGGTCTTGTGGCATCACGAACAGAGCGTTCGGGAACCGAACTCGTCTGACTCAGGCGGAAACGGTGCTCCCGCGAAAGGTCCCATCTAGACAGTGGTTTGACGTGACCCTTCGCGGGAGCCCGGAACCCGAAAGGTATCGCCGAGGCTTTGGACTGCCACCTTCGCGGGAGCCCCACGCACGTTCGATGCCAGCAGGAGAAGCCCCGGCATGGTCAGATGCCATGCCTGGATCGCCGAGTCCTCGGTTACCCGCAAGAACGGCTCCCCCGCTCCGTCGGCAAGGTTCCCTACCGTTCGTGCTGAGCCTGTCGAGGTACTGCCCTTCTTTCCGCCCGCTTTCCCGCGAGCTCCTGTCCTACAGGCTGTTCCGAGACTAGGCGCTGATCCAGGCAGGTAGAATCAATCTGATTGATCATCACTGCCTCCTTGTGCCCCCGCAAAGGCGGGAGCCCAGCATGGCCGCCCGCCTCTGCGG
>CAKTFL010000121.1 GCA_934555855.1 uncultured Sphingomonas sp.
ACTCAAGATGTTGGGCGGGACTCGTTCCGTTCCGCTTCATCAACGGATGACGGGCTTTTCGCGTTCATCAATCAGCGCTTGACGGAGTCCCGCCTGACCGGGCTTCCATGTGCGCGAGGGGGACCGAATGGGGGCAGTTCAGACGATCGCACGGCCGGGCAAGGCTCGGCCGGAAGAGGGCGGGGCGAAGGCGCAGGGCGCCGCGCTGCCGCTCGATCAGATTATCATGGCCGATTGCGTCGCCGCGATGAAGTCGCTGCCCGATGCCAGCATCGACGCGATCTTCGCGGATCCGCCCTACAACCTGCAGCTCGGTGGCGAGCTGTTCCGGCCCGACGGCAGCCATGTCGATGCGGTGACGGACGATTGGGACAAGTTCGACAGCCTGAAGCATTACGACGCCTTCACCCGCTCCTGGCTGGCGGAGGCACACCGCATCCTGAAGCCGAACGGCACGATCTGGGTGATCGGCAGCTATCACAACATCTTCCGCGTCGGCGCCGCGGTGCAGGACCTCGGCTATTGGATCCTGAACGACATCGTCTGGCGGAAAGCGAACCCGATGCCCAATTTCAAGGGCACGCGTTTCACCAACGCGCATGAAACGCTGATATGGGCGTCCAAGGGCGAAAAGGCGAAATACACCTTCAACTACCGCGCCATGAAGACGCTGAACGACGAGATCCAGATGCGCTCCGACTGGGAGTTCCCGATCTGCGGCGGCAGCGAGCGGCTGAAGAAAGGCGGGCAGAAGGTTCATCCGACCCAGAAGCCGGAGGCGCTGCTGTACCGGGTGCTGCTCGCCTCGACCAAGCCGGGAGACGTGGTGCTGGACCCGTTCTTCGGCACCGGCACGACGGGCGCGGTGGCCAAGCGGCTCGGCCGCCACTGGATCGGCATCGAGCGCGAGCCCGATTATTGCGCGGCGGCGATCGAGCGGATCGAGGCGGCGCTGCCGCTGGACGAATCGGCGCTGGCAACGATGCAAAGCCCGCGCGCCCAGCCCAAGGTGGCGTTCGGCGTGCTGGTGGAGAACGGCTATCTGGTCCCCGGCGCGATGGTGACCGATGCCAGGCGTCGTTATCAGGCGATGGTGCGGGCGGACGGCTCGCTGGCGTCGCCCTGCGGCGCGACGGGGTCGATCCACAAGCTCGGCGCGACGCTGCAAGGTGCGCCGGCGTGCAATGGCTGGACGTTCTGGCATCATGAGGTCGATGGCGCGTTGAAGCCGATCGACGATCTGAGGCAAACCTATCTGCTGGCGACGCAACCTTAGCGGGAGGCTCGTGATGGAACGAAGGGCGGTAATGAAGGGCGCGGTGGCGGCGGGTGCGGCAGCGATGGCGAGCGGTGCAGCGGTGGCCGCGCCGGAGGGCGTCGCGCTGGTTCATCACGTTTTCTTCTGGCTGAAGAACGAAGGGTCGGCGACCGATCGTGATGCGCTGATCGCCGGGCTTCGCAAGCTTGCTGCCATTCCGACGATCAGGGCGCTCCATCTCGGCGTGCCCGCCCCGACCGAGCAGCGCGACGTGGTGGACGCGAGCTGGCACGTGTCGGAGCTTATGTTCTTCGACGGCACGGCCGGGCAGAAGGCCTATCAGGACCATCCGCTGCACCGGGAGTTCGTCGCAACCTGCGAGCATCTGTGGCGCAAGGTCGTGGTCTATGACGCGGTGCGCGCGTGACGGCCGGATAAGGTCGTATGGCCGGTCTTCACCTTCGCCCCGTCCAGTTCGTCGACACGCCGATGGTTCACCCCGACGGCGCCGTCGCCCGGCTGGCGGGCGGGATGCAGTGGTTCGCCGCTTATGAGGTGATCGAGGAGGGCCGCCGCCGCGTCTTGCCGGTGGCGGAGGTAGGCGCGCTGGGCGAGCGGGCGGTGGCGCTGCACCGGGCGATCACGGGTCCACGCCCCGCACTTAGGCTGGGCGAACGGGTGCTGCGCTTCGATCAGGCGCAGGTGGCGGCAATTCTGAACCTCACGCCCGACAGCTTTTCGGACGGCGGCGCCCATGCCGGGGATCCGGAAGCGTCAGCGGCGACGGGCTTCGCGATGGGCGAGGCGGGCGCCGCGCTGATCGATCTGGGCGGCGAGTCGACCCGGCCGGGCGCTGTGCCGGTATGGGAAGGGGACGAGGTCGCGCGGGTCGTGCCGGTAACGGAGCGGCTGGTGCGCGGCGGGGCGCTGGTGTCGGTCGACACCCGCAAGGCGGCCGTAATGGAGGCGGCGCTCGCGGCGGGCGCGCACATCATCAACGACGTGTCGGCGTTGTTGTGGGACGACCGAGCGGTCGAAGTGGTCGCGCGGGCGGACTGCCCCGTGGTGCTGATGCATTCGCCCGATCCGAAGCAGGGCGGCCATGGCCGGGTCGGCTATCGCGATGTGGTGACCGAGGTGTTCGACTGGCTGGAAATGCGGATCGAGGCGGTGGTGTCGGCCGGCATAGATCGGGCGCGTATCATGGTCGATCCGGGCATCGGCTTCGGCAAGTCATTGTCGGACAATCTCGCGCTGCTGAACAATCTCGCGATCTTTCACGGCCTTGGCTGCCCGATCATGCTGGGGGCGAGCCGCAAGCGGCTGATCGGTGCGCTGTCAAACGAGGCCCCGGTCGGCGAACGGCTCGCCGGCAGCCTGACGCTCGCGATCAAGGGCGCGGAAGCCGGCGTGCAGCTGATCCGCGTCCATGATGTCGGCGAAACGGTTCAGGCGCTGAAGGTCTGGCGCGGGCTGCGTGATCGGGCGCTCGTCGGGTCCTGACGCCCGCAGCGCGACTTTGATGCAGCGCAGCAAACATTCTTTACGCAACGCTGACGCTTCGTACGATTTCGGACGTTAGGAACTGACCGTTCCACGACGGGATCAAGATCATGCAGCATGACGATGGCAACAGGGGCGACAAGTCCGCGCATCCTGTCTGGGGACCTATAGGACTGCTGGGATTCGGCTTGTTCGTGCTGGCGTTCCTGATCGCCATCGATCGTCCCCACTGGTTCAGCATCAGGCCGGTGTCGGGAACGGCGGCGGCGATGTCCCTTGCCGGAAAGGCGGAACCGCATGTCGGACTGCCGGGAGCAGCGAACTGACGGCACCGGAAGCGGTGGTAACGGTTATCAAGAACATGGCATCTATGCCGTTACCGGGCTGACGGCCCAGTCGGACCACCCGGAGTTATCGCCGCATGATCGTTGAAGCCACGCCCCCTTTCCGTCAGGTCGTGACGGAGGTGTGGAGGCCGCTTGCGGGCCTGTTCATCTGGGACTGCATCGTCACGGTCGCTTATTACCTGCTGCCGTTCCACGCGCCGTCGCTGCCCCTGACCTTGTTCGGCTCCGCGCTGGCGCTGTTCTTGGGGTTCCGCGTCAATTCCACCTATCAGCGCTGGTGGGAGGGCCGCGTCCTGTGGGGCGCGATGATCAACGCGTCGCGCAGCCTAGCCCGCGCAGCGCGCAACTTCCTGCCGGAAGAGGCGCGCGATCTGAAGCGGACGCTGGTGCTGCGTCAGATTGCCTATGTGAACACGCTGCGCTGCCAGCTTCGTCGCCAGGCGCATGACGGCGAGGTGTTGCGTTTCCTGTCCCGGGGTGAGGCGGAGCCCGCGCTGGCGCGCGCTAACGCCGCCAACGGTCTGCTCGACGGTACGGGACGGCGGATTGCCGACGCGGTGGGGCGAGGCTGGCTCGACACCATCCAGCAGTCGGCGATGGAAGCGGTGCTGGTCGATATCGCTAACGCTCAGGGCGGCATGGAGCGGCTGAAGAACACGCCGCTGCCCAGCCAGTATCGCTTTTTCCCGACGATGTTCACGCACCTGTTCTGCATCCTGCTGCCGATCGGGCTGGTGGAAACACTGGGCTTCGCCACCCCGCTCGGCTCGACAGTGGCGGGGCTCATGTTCCTGGCGGTGCTTCAGATCGGCGATGATCTGGTCGATCCCTTCGCCAACACGGTGCATGACGTGCCGTTGTCGGCCATGTGTCGCACGATCGAGATCGACCTGCTCCAGGCGATCGGCGACCCGGCGCCGGAGCCGACGAGGCCGGTCAGAAGCGTGCTCTGGTAGCCGCTTCGGCGGTGACATTCCGGCGCCGGACGCGTATAAGGATCATCGCGATCATGTGACCGCTTGGGGGGCCATCGGAGGCTTGCCATGACGGATGTCGACCACGAAGACGACCGTGACCTGATCTCGACCGCGCGCGTAGAGGGCACCCCCGTCTATGACCGCCATGGCGAGAAGTTCGGCTCGATCCATTCGCTGCTGGTGCACAAGTCGAGCGGGCAGGTGGCCTTTGCCGTGCTGTGCTTCGGCGGCTTTCTGGGAGTCGGGAACCGCTGCCTGCCGATTTCCTGGGCGCAGCTGAGCTACGATCGGGAATTGCGCGGGTATCAGCTCGCCCTGACCCGCGACGAGGTGGAAGCCGCACCCTACATGGCCATGGACAAGGCGGCCCGGCCGCATGAGGTGCCCGAACCCGTCTATCGTCATTGGGATCGGTATATGTAACGCGCCCGAAGAAGCCGGACGTGCCCGCCCGTTTGCGACGACCAGGCGACGAACCGGGCGGCGAAGGGCTTTGCCCGCGCATCCTGATGGCGCACATGGCGTGTCGAAGGAGGAGGTTGCATGACGGACGCAACAAGGGTTCGGATGGGATGGGCGCTGTCGGGGGCGGTGGTGATCGCGCTGGTCGCGGATGGCCTGATGGGGCTGTTCGCGCCGCAATTGCTCGCCGGCTCGCTGCGTGAAACCGGCTTTGCGCCATCGGCGGTCACGCCGATCTCGCTGGCGGCGCTGGTACCTGCCGTGCTGTACGCGGTGCCGCGCACGGCGGTGCTGGGCGCGATTTTGATGACGGGTTTCCTGGGCGGCGCGATCTGCACCCATCTTCGCATCGGCGACATCGGGTCGCCGCCGCAGCTGATCTGCCTGGCGCTCGGCGTGGTGGCATGGAGCGGGCTGCTGCTGCGCGACGCGCGGGTCAGGGCGCTGCTGCCGCTCCGGGGCGGCGCTCAGGCGGCGGCGTTGTCGATGCCGAGTTCGCCCAGCTTGCGGTAGAGAGTGGAGCGGCCGATGCCGAGCCGGCGCGCCACCTCCGTCATGCGACCGCGATAATGGCCGATGGCGAGGCGGATCACGTCCGCCTCGATATCTTCCAGCGCACGCAGGTTGCCGTCGGGACGGAACAGCGTCACGCCCCCGGCCATGGCGGCAGAGTGGGTGGCGTGGCGCCGCTGTCCCATGCTGGCGATTTGCGGAAAGTCGGTGCGGGTCAGCGCCGCGCCCTCGCACAGCACCGCCGCACGGAACAACGCGTTCTGAAGCTGGCGGACATTGCCCGGCCAGTCATAGCCGGCGAGCAGTTGCAGCGCCTCGTCGGTGATGCCGAGCGGACGCAGCCCCGGCTGCTGGGCAATGCGCGCGAGCAGGTGCCGGGTCAGCGCAGGAATATCGGCTGTCCGCTCGCGCAAGGGCGGGATGGTCACGGGGACCACGTTGAGGCGGTAATACAGGTCCTCGCGGAAGCGGCCGGCCTCCACCTCCTCGGCCAGGCGCTTGTTGGTCGCGGCGAGGACGCGCACATCCACCTGGCGCGGATGGCGGGCGCCGATCGGCTGCACCTCGCCCGATTGCAGCACGCGCAGCAGCTTCACCTGCGCCTCCAGCGGCATTTCGCCGATCTCGTCGAGCAGGATGGTGCCGCCGTCCGCATCGACAAACTTGCCGATCTTTCGCTCGAAAGCGCCGGTGAACGCGCCCTTTTCGTGCCCGAACAGCTCCGACTCGACAAGGTTGGCGGGGATCGCGCCGCAATTGACGGTGACGATCGGCTTTTTGGCGCGCGGCGAGGCGGCATGGATCGCCTCCGCCACCACTTCCTTGCCGACGCCGCTTTCCCCCTCGATCAGCACGGGAACACGGGCTCGGGCTGCCTTTGCCGCGATGGCGAGCGCCGCGCGGAAGTCGGGCGCGGAACCGACGATTTCGTCAAAGCCGAGCAGGGCGGGAATCTTCTCGGTAAGCGGGCGCAGCTCGCCGGCGCTGCTGTCCGCCACCGCGGCCTCAAGCGCGGAGAGCAGCCGTTCGGGAGCAAGCGGCTTGACCAGAAAGTCCGTCGCGCCCGCCCGCATCGCGCTGACCGCATGGGTGACCGAGCCGTTCGCCGTCAGCATCAGGATGGGCAGTGCCGGCCGCCGTGCACGCAGTTCGGCGATCAGGGCCGTGGCATCGCTGTCGGGGGCGGGATGATCGATCAGGATCGCGTCGAGCTGCATCCCGTCCTGGGTGCCGAGGGTCGCGATCGCCATCTCCCCGTCGGTGGCGAACACCGATCGCCAGCCGGCGCGCGCCGCCAACGCGGACACCAGCCGCCGCTGCGCTGGCTCGTTGTCGATCATGAGAAGCAGGCGCTGGCCGTTGCGCGTCATGGAAAAAACCCGTTTCGTTCGGGGAAGTGGCATAGCGGCCGCCGGTAAAGGGCGACTTAAGCCTGACGGCCCTTGTCACGGCATCGAAACGGACGGGGCTTGAGGCGGAGCGGAGGCGTGCTAAGATCGTCGCGATACGGGTCTCGCAGGGAACGGACATGGCGGACGACGCTGACCTGAAGGGCCATGTGGCCACCTATTCATCCATGATCGCGCTGCTGAAATGGGGCGGCGCGGCTTGCTTCGTGCTGGTCGCGTTCGTGATCTGGCTAATCTACTGAGCCGCGCGATGAAGATCGCCGTCCTCAGGGAGCAAGCTGACGGCGAGAAGCGCGTTGCCGCCACGCCGGAAACCACGAGGAAGCTGATCGCCCTTGGCGCTGATGTCGCCGTCGAGGCGGGGGCAGGCGAGGCCGCGTCCTTTGCC
>CAKTFL010000122.1 GCA_934555855.1 uncultured Sphingomonas sp.
GTATACCGATACGGTCAACGTCACCCTGACCTGGTGAGCGGGACGGGTGGGACGGACCGATGCGGCGTCAGACGTTTTGCCTCGCGGGCCTGATCGCCGCGACCGCTCCGGCCCGTGCGGAAACCGCGGCCAGCTTTCGGGTGTCCGCGAGCGTCAGTCGTGGCTGCAGAATCGTCACCGACGATGCGAACCGCCTGGGCAGCATCGACCTGGGCAGCGTCGCGGGCCTGAGATCGAGGACCGTGGAAGGCGCGCTGATCTCGGCGGCGGGCGCGGGCGTGTCGGTCGAGTGCACGCCCGGCGTGAGCGCGAGCCTGTCCGCCGACAAGGGTGAGCACCCCAGCGGCGGCGAGCGCCAGCTGAAGCTGACGACCGGCCTCGCACTGATTCCCTACCGCCTGTTCGCCGATGGCCAGGCCGCGCCCTGGACGGACGCCTTGCCGCTTCCGTCCGGCGGGCGGCGGCTGATCCCGGTGCGGGCGGTGGCGACGCTGGCCGGACCGGCGGTTGCCGGCACCTACACCGACACCGTGCGCGTCACGCTCAGCTGGTGACGCGGCTAATCCTGGACCATGACTCATGCGCTTTCCCGGCTTTGCGATCGTCCCTCTCGGCTTCTGGCTCAGCCTCGCCTGCCTTCCGGCGCCGGCCCGCGCGTCGGCGGTGGTGATCTGGCCCGTCGATCCCGTCATCAAGGGCGGCGAGCAGGCGACGGCGCTGTGGCTGGAGAACAAGGGCGAAGCGCCCGTCACCTTGCAGGTGCGGACCTTCGGCTGGTCGCAGCCGGCCGGGGAGGACAAGCTCGACCAGCAGCAGCAGGTGGTCGCCAGTCCCCCCATCGCGGTCGTGGCACCCGGTGCCCGGCAGCTGGTTCGCCTGATCCGCCGCTCGACCGATGCCGCGCCGGAAAAGGCATACCGCCTGCTGATCGACGAACTGCCACCTCCGCCCGGCGCGCAGCAGCCCGGCATGGTGCAGGCGCGGCTGACGGTGCAGATGCGCTACTCGATCCCGCTGTTCACCTATGCCGCCGCGTCCGCGCCGCCGCAGCTGGTCGCGAGCGTCGCGGCCGGGCCTGGCGGGCGTGTCCTGACCATCCGCAACACCGGTGCGGGCCATGCCCGGCTGACCGACCTCAGGCTGATCGCAACGGGTGGGCGGGAAATCGTCGTTCGCGCTGGTCTGGCCGGCTATGTGCTGGCGGGCGGGACGATCGCCATTCCGCTCCCGGACGGACAGGTGGGCAGCGTCAGGGTCGGGGTGAACGGCGCGGATCAGGTCCTGGGCAACCGGGCCTGAGCCGGTTGGGTGGTCATCGTCCGTGCGGCTCCTGTTCCTCCTGGCGGCATTGCTCGGCTGGGCGAGCCCCGTGCTTGCCGGCACCGATGCCGAGCGCGGACCCGTTCTGGCCGCGCCTGTCGGGCCAAGCCAGCTGTTCGTGGAACTGATCGTCAACGGCCAGGCGCATGGCGCGCTCGCGGAACTGGTCGAGGACGGCGATCGCCTGTTGATCGACCGGAAGGCGTTGGGTGATGCGGGCATCGCCGTTCCCCGCGGCGTGGGGGAGATGGACGTCGCAAACACGGCGGGCATTCGCGCCACCTATGACGCGGCCGGGCAGCGCCTGTTGCTTGACGTCGATCCCGCGCTGCTGCCGCTTCGCCGGATCGCGGCGATCCCCCGCGAAGCTGTGGCACCGACCGTGGATGGCGGCGTGGTGCTCAACTACGACCTGTTCGTGCAGCAGACGCGGGGCGGCCGGACCGCTTCGCTGTCGACCGAACAGCGCGTCTTCGGCCGTTTCGGCACGTTGACCAACAGCGGCGTCCTGTCGCTCGGCGGGGCGGGCAAGGGGATCCGCTATGTGCGGCTGGACACGCTGTACCGCCATGTCGATGAGGCTCGCGCCCTGGAGCTGACGGCCGGGGACCTGATCACCCGTGCCCTGTCGTGGAGTACGGCCGTGCGGATCGGCGGGGTCGAGCTGTCCCGCAACTTCGCGCTGCGTCCCGACCTCATCACCGTGCCGCTGCCCAGTTTTGCGGGCGAGGCATCGGTGCCGACCGGCGTGGACCTGTTCATCAACGGCTATCGCGAAAGCCGGACGGACGTGGCGCCGGGGCGTTTCGTGCTCGACGCGGTGCCGGTGGTGAACGGCGCGGGGGAGGCGCGGATCGTGACCACCGACGCGGTCGGGCGCCAGATCGCGACCGTTGTCCCCTTTTACGTCGCGCCCGACCTGCTTCGGCCGGGCCTGACCGACTTTGCGCTGGCGGGGGGGCTGCTCAGAAAGGGTTATGGCCTCGACAATTTCCGCTATGGCCGCCCGGTGCTGTCGGGGTCCGTGCGGCGCGGAATGACCGCGCAGCTGACGGTATCGGCTCATGGGGAGGGCACGGGCGGCATGGCCGGCGCCGGCATCGGCGCGGCCTGGAGTCCGGGCCTGTGGGGCGCGGTGAGCAGCGCCGTCGCCTTCAGTGAGGCGAACGGGCGGATCGGACGCCAGCTGACCCTGGGCTACAGCTATACCGGACGGCGTGTGTCGGTAGGCGCCGAGCATGTCGAACGGAGCGCTAGCTATACGGACCTGGGCGGGTTCGACCTTGGCCGGTTCGCGGGCAGCCGGCGCAGCGACCGGATCAGCGTCAGCCTGCCGATCCGCGGCCTGGGCAGCTTCGGGGCCGGCTATGTGTCGGCTCGCCTCGGCGACGGAACGCGAACCCGGATCGCCTCCGCCTCCGTATCGGTGCCGCTGGGCTGGCGTGCGTCGGCCTTTGGCGCGATCGATTACGATGTCGGCCGGCATGTCGCCAGCGCGCAGCTGCGGGTCGTGATCCCGTTCGGGCGGCGCACGGTCGTGAGCGGCGGGGCGTCGCGCGGTCCCGGCGGCAATGTCCGCCTCCAGGCGAGCGTCGCGCGAACGGCGGGCCTGGCGGAGGGCTTGGGCTATGCCGCCGACCTCGCGATCGACAGCGGCGGCGCGCTGATCGGCCAGGCAAGCGCGACCCTGCGCTCCAGCCGGATGCAGGTCGATGGCGGTATCGCGACCAACGGCGACGAGCGGTCGGCCTGGGGCAGCGTCGCCGGTTCGCTGGCCCTGCTCGACGGGCGCCTGTTCGCCGCCCGGTCGCTGCCCGGCGCGTTCGCCGTGGTGTCCACCGGAATGCCGCGAGTGCCGGTTTATTATGAAAACCAGCAGATGGGCCGCACCGACCGGAGCGGCCGCCTGTTCGTTCCCAATGTCGTCGCCTATCATCCCGGACGGTTCGCAATCGACCCGCTCGGCCTGCCGCTCGGCGTGGTGGCGGAGCGGACGGAGACTCTTGCTGCCCTGCGCGCCGGGACGGGCGGGGTGGTGCGGCTGCCCGTCGCCTTTCACCGCAGCGCGACGGTGCGGGTGATCGATGCCGCGGGCGTCCCGCTCGCACCCGGCACCCTGGCGACCCTGAACGGCGGCGCCACCGCGACGGTAGGTTGGGACGGCGTGCTGCTGATCGAGCGGCTGACGGGACGCGTCACCCTTGCCGCGGTCGCCGCCGGCAAGCCGTGCAGCGCCACCGTGCAGATCCACGATAGCGACGAACTGATGCCGGAGATCGGGGTCGTGACATGCCACTGATCCTGCGTCCGATCCTTTACCTGGTCGCGGGGTTCGCGCTGGCCCTGTTCGCCGGGCCGGCATGGGCCGCCTGTACCCTGGCCGGCGGCGTCACCGCCGGCTTCGGAACGCGCACCTCTTACGACGTGCGCGCGGCGACGGGCGGGCCGCTGGCGGTGCCGACCCAGTTCAGCTGCGCGAAGCCGATGCCCGGCCTGTTGTCCGGCGATTTTGTCAGCGCAACGGCCGTCAGCAGCAACGGGTTCAGGCTGCGCTCCGATGCGGGCGACACCATCGCCTATCGCCTGTCGGCGGACTCGGCCGGGACCATGACCTTCAGCCAGGGCGGGACGAGCAATTACCTCAGTCCGACGCTGCTGCGCCTGCCCAGCCTGATGACCGACACGGACATGATGCCGACGATGTTCGTGGCCCTGATCGATACGCCCAACCTGCCGGCCGGTACCTATACAGACACGGTAGCCGTGAACTGGTCATGGTATCTTTGTCGCAAGGTGGAGCTTCTCGGCGGATGCACCCTCGCCGACCGGGACAACGGCACGACCACGCTCACCGTGTCGCTGACCGTGACCAGGGATTGCCGCATCAGCGCGCCGCCGGTGGCATTCGGCACGGCGCCGCTCGCCTCGCAATTCGCGGCGGTGACGCAGGCGGTGGCGATCGACTGCACCAAGGGCGCCGCTTACTCGGTGTCATTCAGCGGCAGGGGGAGCGTCACCCGGCCCTGGCGGCAGATGAAGGGGCCGGGCAACAGCGTCCTGCGCTACAACCTGTATCGCCCGGACGGTACCGTCTGGGACGAGGACAGCCCGCTGCGCTCCGCTACTGCCGGCGCGGGAACGACGACGCCGATCCAGTTCCAGCCCTATACGGCCCGGATCGATCCCGCCCAGCCCACTCCTGCGGAGGGCAGCTACTCCGACTCGATCAGCGTTATCGTCAGCTTCTGAGCGCCGCTCAGAAGCGGAAGCGGGCGCCCGCGAACACGGATCGCCCCTCGCCCGGAAAGAAGACGGTCGTGCTGGCGACCCGCGCGTCCGTCACCGCGCCGAACTCGGCGGTGTAGCGCCGGCCCGTCAGGTTGCGCGCGTCGGCGAACAGGACTGCCGGGCCGACCCGGACTCCGCCGCTGACGTTCAGCAGCGCATAGCCGGGCGCCCGCAGCGTGTTGGCGTAATCGATCCACACGTCCTTCATCCGCCAGTCGAGGAACGGTTCCAGGAACAGCCCGCGCGCGCCCTCGTAGCGCAGCGATACGCGATACTGGTGTTCGGGCGCGACCGGCAGGCGGTTATCGCGGTAAAGCGGATCGTCCGCGAAGCGGAAGTCCGACCAGGCATAGGTCTGACGCAGCCGCAGCAGTCCCGCCGGCCCGTGCCACAGCCTCAGGTCCAGGCTCGCCTCCACGCCCTGATGCCGCGTCCCGTCCGCGTTGAAGATGGTTGCCGGCAGGTCGGCCTGGGGCAGGAAGCTCAGCAGCTCGCCGTCGATATCGGCGCGATAATAGGTCACGTCCCAGGTCAACGGGCCTGTTCGGCCGCGCGTGCCGACCTCCGCCGTCCAGGCGCGCTGGCTGTCGACGGGGGCGAAGACCTGGCCGCTCGTGTTGGTCTGGGTCAGCGCGCCGAAATGCGGTGGCTCCACCGAGCGGGTGTAGTTGGCATAGACCTGGATCGCCCCCTGTTCGAACAACAGCCCGACCCGCGGCGCGAACCAGTCGAAATCCGCATTGTCGGTCCGTCCGGCCCGCCGGCTCAGATAGTCGCGGGTTGCGCGGCCCCAGGATGCGCCCGCCACGAGGGCGAGGTTTGGGATCACGAAGAAACGGCCTTCGCCGAACAGGTCCAGCCCGCTCGCCTCCTGCCGCGCATCGCCGATCCGCGGGCCGTCCACGCCACCGATATTGGCGAACAGGTCCTGTTCCGTCTTGCCCTGGCGGTAATAGGCGCCGAAGAACAGGTCGGCGCGGTGCCCGCCTACCTCGCCGGTCAGGTCGAACCTACCGAACGCGCCCTGCGTATCGGTATTCTGATGGATCACGATCGAGATCGGGTGGTGCAGGTCGGTCCGGGTCGCATAGACGCCGCCCTCGAACACCAGTCCGTCCGACAGGCGTAGATGCGTCTGAAGCGTTACGCGCTCGACATCCTGGTTCCGCGCCTGCCGCCGCGCGACCACGCCCGTTCCCGCGAAGCGCGGCCGGTCCAGCGCGTCCGTCAGGGTGAGCGCGCCCGGCACCTGCTGGTCGATATCGGCGGCATAGCCGATCAGCCGGACCTCATTCTCCTTGCCGAAGCTGTAGCCGAGGTTCAGCGTGCCGCGGATCTGGTCGGACGCGGACTGCTCCCGATATCCGTTGGAGCGATACGCGTTGAAGCTGCCGTAATAGTCGAACGCGCCGGCCCGGTCTGCGCCCGAAGCCTGGCCGCGAAACGTCTGCCAGGCGCCACCCTCCAGCCGCAGGCCGAACGGCGTTTCCGCCGTCTTGCCGTTCGGCGTGACGAGGTTCACCGCCCCGCCTAGCTGCGCGCCGCCGAAACGGAGCGCGTTGCCGCCCTTGTACACCTCGATATAGCGGGCGCCGAGCGGGTCGATCTTCTGGAAATCCGAGAAACCGTCCGCATCGGCGAAAGGCACGCCATCCTGCGCCAGCAGCACGCCGCGCTGGTGAAAACTCTGGTCGAGGCCGGAGCCGCGGATCGACAGCCTTGATTCCTCGCCATAGCGCTTGTTCGACAGCACGCCGGGCACGTCGCGCAGCAGGTCGGGCAGGCCGACCACTTGGCGATCCTCATATATCTCGGCCGCCACCACGGACACGGAGCCGGGCGTGCGAGCCAGCCGCTCGCGCGCCTCCGCGACGACCGGCGGATCGTCCGGGTGGCGCTCCGCGGTGACGATGATGTCGGGGTCGGTGGTGCGCTGCGCCAAGGCGGGCGCGGACAGCGCGCCGGCCGCCCAGAAAAAGGCGGCAAGGGTGGGTCTGGTCATGTCGTCAAATACCTGTTGACCGCGCAGCGAGGGCCACACGGCTCGTGGGGGCGCCGCTCAGCGCGCCGGGTTCCAGCGATCAGGCGGGGAGGGGCGGGCCACGCAGCGGCGGCCGCAACCGCCGCGCGGCCGTGACTGGCGGCGGGACCGCCGTCCGCATCGCGAGCAGCCGGACGAACAGCAGCAGCGCCGCG
>CAKTFL010000123.1 GCA_934555855.1 uncultured Sphingomonas sp.
CCCATGAAGGCCGCGATCGGTTCGGGACTACGCAGCGCGAACTGCTTGGGCACCAGTTCGCCGATGATCAGCGAGGCATAGGTGGTCAGCCCGATCACCAGCGCATAACCGACGCTGCGCGCCGCCTCCATCGACATGCCGAGCCGCGCCAGCCGTGCCGCCGTCGGCTCGCCCAGGCTCGCGCCTGAATAGGCGCCGGCGATGATGCCGATCAGAGTGATGCCGATCTGTACGGTCGACAGGAACTTGCCGGGATCGGCCGCGAGCGCGATCGCAGTGCGGGCGCCGCGATGCCCGGTGCGCGCCAACGCCTCCATCCGCGCCCGGCGCGCGGAGACGATCGCGAGTTCGCTCATCGAAAACACCCCGTTCAGCGCGACGAGCGCCAGGATGATGAGGACGTCGATCCAGGGAAAGGGGGGCAGCGGGGCCATCGGTAAGCGCCCCCTTCTGCCGCATCGCGCGGCGCGACACAACGGCCAAGCCGAGATCGATGCGAAACCGGAACAAGGGCCCGCTCCGGCCGGTTGAGCGCCCGAACAATTACGATCCGAACAAGACAGGGAGTTATCATGCGTTCAAAGCTGTTCGCCGCCACCGCGCTGTTCGCGCTGGCCGGGACCACCGCCGCCTGCACCACCGATCCGGAAACGGGCGAGCGGCGCATTTCCAAGACGGCGCTCGGCGGGATCGGCGGCGCGCTGGGCGGATATCTGCTCGGCGACGTGGTGGGCGGCCGGCACGACCGGACGGAAAAGCTTGCCGGCGCGGGACTTGGCGCACTCGCGGGCGCGGGGATCGGCGCCTATATGGACCGGCAGGAGCGTGAGTTGCGGGCGCGGACCGCCGGCACCGACGTGCAGGTGATCCGCCAGGGCGACAATCTGGTCTTGGATATCCCGTCGGGCATCACCTTCGCCTATGACAGCGCCGACGTTCAGCCGCAGTTCCGCACGACGCTGGACCAGGTCGCGGGCACGCTGGCCCAGTACAACCAGACATTGGTGGACGTGTACGGCCATACCGATTCGACCGGCAGCGACGCCTACAATCAGGCTCTGTCGGAGCGGCGTGCATCCGCCGTTGCCGATTATCTCTCCGGACATGGCGTGCAGCCGGCTCGCATCGGCACACGTGGTTACGGCGAGATCCAGCCCAAGGCGTCCAACGACACCGATGCCGGTCGCGCCGCCAACCGCCGGGTCGAGATAAAGATCGTGCCGATCACCGAACAGCCCTGACGAAATGTCCCGTCACCCCGGTCGGGCGCCGGGGTGATGCAAATACCGTCAGCGCCGCTCGCGAAAAAACTCCCGCAGCAAGGTCGCCGCTTCATTCTCGCCGATCCCGGCATAGACTTCCGGCCGGTGATGACAGGTTGGCTGGGCAAAGAAGCGCGGGCCGTGCTCTACTGCGCCTCCCTTCGGGTCGGATGCGCCGTAATAGACGCGGCGGATGCGCGCGTGCGCGATCGCCCCCGCGCACATCGCGCAGGGTTCCAGCGTCACGTAAAGGTCGCAATCCTCCAGTCGCTCGCGTCCAAGCCGCGCTGCGGCGTCGCGCATCACGCGCATCTCGGCATGAGCGGTTGGGTCCCGGAGCATACGAGGGGCATTTGCGGCGACCGCAACCACCTCGCCGCCCCGCACCAGCGCCGCCCCGACCGGCACCTCCCCCGCCTCGGCCGCAGCGCGCGCCGCGGCAAGCGCCTGCTTCATCGGGCCGGGCAGCGGGAACATGGCCCCGCCCTGCCCCGCGCTACCGGCGGGGTCAAAGCCTATTGTGCGGGCGCGGCGGCATTGTCAGCGCGTTCGACGTTGATGCGGGGCACCTCGACCGTCTTCTTCTCGGTCCCCAGCGTCACCCGGCCGACATCGGCCTGGAAAGCAGGCGCCTGCACGACGGCGGGGCGGGTCTGGTCGATGCTGACCAGTCCCGAGATCATCAATCCGGCCAGCACCAGCAATGCCAGTCCGAGCAGTACCAGGATCACGCGCATCGCCTATTTTGCCCTTTCGTCGAATGGTTCGTCGCCGTAACAACGCGAGTGTCCGGGGCGGGTTGCACGCCCTTGCGGTTGACGGGCCGGCGGTTGCCCGCTAGGGGCGCAGCCTTTCCGTCCAACGACGAACCAGGATTAACACGATGTCGCGCATTTGCGAGCTGACCGGCAAGGGCCGGCAGGTGGGTAACAATGTTTCCCACGCCAACAACAAGACCAAGCGCACCTTTCTGCCGAACCTGCAGAATGTGACGCTGATCTCCGATTCGCTCGAGAAGAGCGTTCGGCTGCGCGTGTCGACTCACGGCCTGCGCTCGGTCGAGCATAATGGCGGCCTGGACAACTGGCTGGTGAAGACCAGCGACGACAAGCTGTCGTTGCGCTGCCGCCGCCTGAAGCGCGACATCGTCAAGAAGCTGACGGCGACCCCCGCCGCCGCCTGACGGCCAGCATCGGTTCGTTTTTCGCGGCCCGCGCTCCACACCCGGAGCGCGGGCCGTTTGGCGGTTCTGATGCTTGCAGCGCTTCGGTGAAAGCGCGTTAGGCCACTCCCGCGATGGCGCGGCCTTTATTCCCTTAACCGAAAGCGCAGCAGCAACGTTCGCTGGAGCAAGCGCGTCTGGTTGTCGTCGGATACGAGCCAGATGATCGTGTCCCGCCTTTCCCGCGTCGCGGCGATCCCCTCGAAATTGTCATGGATCAGCGGCGCATCGAGCGTAGCCAGCAACCGCCCTTTTACGATCGCGCCGGGGCGCACCATCCCCGCAGCCACCAGCACGATCCGGTTATGGAAGCGGTAGGGCAGGTCGAACCCACGCTCCAGCACCAGCAGGCGCCCGTCGGGCAGCGCCGCCGCATCGGCAACATCGAAGCGTCCGACCGTTCTGTACACGAACCGCGCCGGCCCGGCCCCCGGCGCCACCGGATCGCGCCGCCAGATCAGCCCCTGCCTGGCCTGACCCCGACCGCCCCCGCGCCAGGAACGGGCCGATGGCCGCGCCGTTTCCGCGATCGAGAGGAACCGGCCGTCGGGCAGGCGCACCAGCGACTCGGGGCCGCCACCCGCCGGCCAGTCGCGCATCGCGGCGGGCCGCGCCGCTCCCTCCCCTCGCGCCAGGTCGGGAGCGAAGCGCATGATCGTGTTTGAGCTCTCGAAACCGATCCAGCTGCGTCCGGTCGCCGGATCGATGGCGAGTGATTCGGAGTCGCGGTCCGACTTGTCCCACCCTGTTCCCGGCCCCGCCGGCAGATTGGCGAAGAACACCTGTCGCGGCTGGCCCGGATATGCCCAGGCGAAGCGCACCACATTGCCTCCGTCGCTGAGCAGCGTCACCTGTCGCCCACGAACAACCAGTGCCGAGTAGCCGCCGAACGCCGGATCGGGACTGGTCAGCGCGACCCCATTCAGGAACTCCAGCCGCCCGACACGCCGCCGCGCCGGATCTGCGGGATCAAGCATGACCGGGCGCGCCTCGATCCGCGCCTCCCCGTCCAGCAGCTGCAACCGCTCTTCGCCCGTCCAGCCGGGGACGCTCGCCAGCACGGCAGCGGTGACGAGGAACAGGGTGACCAGCCGGGGCATGATCGCGTCATAAGTGGCCCCGCCCGCGAGCATAGTCTGAATGATGGATAACGGGCGCATTCAGGGACCGCTCAACGCGAATCACCCATAAGCTCCTCAACGACGACGGCATCCCGTCGCCAGGAAGGGAGACAGACGATGTTCAAGAAACTTGTTCTCGCCGGCACCGCACTCGCGATCGGGACCAGCAGCCTCGTCGCCGCCGCTCCGGCCGACGCGCAGCGCTATCGCGGTTACGACCGGGGCTATGATCGCGGTTATCAGCGGTCCTATGACGACGGGTACTACAACGGTCCGCGCCAGTATCGCGGCGACCGGGGCAATTACCGCAAGGGCCGCGGCTGCGACAATACCGGCGGCACCATCGTCGGCGCGATCGCGGGTGGCCTGCTCGGCCGCACCATGGACCAGCGCGGCGACCGGACGCTCGGCACGGTGCTGGGCGGCGCGGTCGGGGCGCTCGCCGGCAACGCGATCGATAAGTCGGATAACCCCAGATACTGCCGCTGAAGCAGCCGGCCTCGCCCGGCCACATGGCAGTCGACAACTCCCACGCGTAGCGTATCGGGGAGCGGGGGTCGGTTCCATCACGGAATCGGCCCCTTTGCTCATCCAGCCGGCCCGGCGCGTTTCGGCGCGCTTACCCGAAATTAACCACAAGTCGTTCACGGACACTCCAGAAGGGAGCGGCCGTGATGCACTATGCCGACACGTTCACGAGCTTGTGCGAGAAGATGCGCGGCCCCGGTCCGGCGGTCGACCCCGTCGCGGTGCCCCCGCTCGCCGAACTGATCGCCCGGATCGAGGCAGTGGTGACCCGGCAATGGCCGCGGATGAAGTAGCGGCGACCGGCGCTCGCGCCGTCAGTACATGTGCTGACCGCCGTTGATGCTCAGCGTCGAGCCGGTGACGAAGCCTGCATCGTCGGAGCAGAGAAAGGCAACGCCGCGCGCGATTTCCTCGGCTTGACCCAGACGACCGACCGGGATCCTGGCAACGATCTTTTCCAGCACGTCGCCCGGCACCGCGGCGACCATGTCGGTATCGATATAGCCGGGAGCGATGGCGTTCACGGTGACGCCGAACCGCGCCCCCTCCTGCGCCAGCGCCTTGGTGAAGCCGTGGATGCCGCTTTTGGCGGCAGCGTAGTTCACCTGGCCATATTGGCCCGCCTGGCCGTTAATCGAGCCGATGTTGACGATGCGACCCCATTTGCGGTCGCGCATGGCGGGAAACACTGCCTTGGCCATGTTGAAGCAACCGCCGAGGTTCGTGTCGATGACCTCCTTCCACTGCTCATAGCTCAGCTTCAGGATAGTACCGTCGCGGGTGATGCCGGCATTGTTGACCAGCACGTCGACCGGACCCAGCTCCTCCGCCACCTGCGCGCAGCCCGCCTGGCAGGCGTCATAGTCGGCCACGTCCCATCTGAACGCGCGGATTCCCGTTCGCTCGGCGAAGGCCCGCGCACGCTCGTCATTGCCCGCATAATTGGCCGCGACGGTCATGCCCGCGTCGCGCAACGCGAGGCTGATCGCCTCGCCGATGCCGCGCGTACCGCCAGTGACGATTGCTACCCGTGCCATGATCCTCTCCCGCTTGTCGGGATCGACGCTAGGGCGTGACGATCCAGCCGGCAAGCTCACGCTGCAGGATGCGGCGCAGCATAATGATACCCGGCTCGCTGGCGTTGAGACAGGGAAGCGCGGCGAAATGGGTTCCGCCCGCCTGCTCGAAGGTCTCGCGCCCGCGAATGGCGAGTTCCTCCAGCGTCTCGACACAATCGGCGGAAAAGCCCGGGGCGACTATCGCGATCTTGTTCACCCCTTTGGCAGGCAGGCCGGCGAGCACTCTGTCGGTCGCCGGCTCCAGCCATTTCGCACGGCCGAAGCGCGACTGGAACGTGACCAAAAGCTCCCGGCCGAGCGCCTCGGACAGCAGACGCGCCGTTTTCTGGCAATGGCAGTGATATGGGTCGCCCAGTTGCAGCGTCCGCTGCGGCATCCCGTGAAAGCTCACCATCAGGGCATCCGGCACGAAGTCCAGTGCGGCAAGGCTCTGTTCCACCGACAACCGCAGCGCGTCGATATAGGCCGGGTCGTCGTGATAGGGCGGCAGCGTCCGGATCGCCGGTTGCCAGCGCATCCCGGCCAGCGCCAGGAACGCCTTGTCGTTGGCGGTCGCCGTCGTCGCCGCGCAATATTGCGGGTAAAGCGACGCGAGCAGGATGCGCTCGCACCCTGCCGCCTTCAGCGCGGCAAGCCGGTCCGCGATCGCCGGGCGGCCGTAGCGCATGGCATAGTCGACGATGACTTCGGGCCCCCACGCGTCCTTCAGCGCCTCCGCCTGAGCGCGGGTGATCGCGGCCAGCGGCGACCCCGCCTCGGTCCAGACTTGGGCATAGGCATGGGCGGACTTTTTGGGGCGGGTGGTCAGGATCGCACCGCGCAGGATGGGCTGCCAGACCAGCCTGGGAATCTCGACGACGCGAGGGTCCGACAGGAACTCGGCCAGGTAGCGGCGCACCGCACGCGGCTCTGCGGCATCGGGGGTGCCAAGGTTGGTGAGCAGCACGCCCACCTTGCGCGGCGGGATGGCGGGATGGTCGGGCGGCGGGGTCATGCGGGAATCACCAAGGGTAGAGTGCGGAAGCGCCGACCCGTGGCCGAGTGCAGCGCGTTGGCGATGGCGGGAGCCACGGCCGGTATGCCCAACTCGCCGACCCCGCCGGGGGGTTCATCGCTGCCGATCAGCTCAACGGTGACGTCGGGCGTGTCTGCGAGCCGGGGCAGGCGCAGCGTGTCGAAGCCGCGCGCATCGGCAAGCCCCCAGCTGAACCCCGTCGCTCCGCCCAGCGCCTGCGCCAGCCCGAAGATCAGCCCTCCCTCCAGCTGCTGGCGAGCCAGGTCGGGATTGACGACACGCCCGCAATCTGCGGCCAGCACCAGTCGGTCGATCACCGGACGGCCGCCGTCGAGATGAGCCTCGGCCAGCACCGCCACCGCACTGCCGCGGAAACGGTAGCAGGCGATGCCCTGCCCGCTGCCGGCAACGCCCCCTTCCCAGCCCCCGAGCGTCGCGGCAGTCGACAGGCAGCGCGCCAGGCGGGGGTCGCCGCCCAGCATGGCGATGCGGAACGATACCGCTTCGGTCCCCGCGACCTGCGCCAGCTCATCCATGAAGCTTTCGGTGAAGAAGGCGGTATAGCCA
>CAKTFL010000124.1 GCA_934555855.1 uncultured Sphingomonas sp.
TGTTCTATTGCAACCGGGCGGTGGTGCCGCTGATGCTGGAGGGTGGATACGGACGGATCGTCAACGTCGCCTCCGTTGCGGGCAAGGAAGGCAATCCCAATGCGTCCGCCTATTCGGCATCCAAGGCGGGGGTGATCGGTTTCACCAAGTCACTGGGCAAGGAACTGGCCGGCAGAGGTGGACCTGGGGGCGTGATAGCCAATGCGCTGACCCCGGCGACCTTCGAAAGCCCGATCCTGGAGCAGCTGCCGCAGGCGCAGGTGGATTACATGCGCTCCAAGATCCCGATGGGGCGGCTGGGCGAGGTGGATGAGTCTGCGGCGATGATCTGCTTCATGGCGTCGGAGGAGTGCAGCTTCACCACGGCCGCGACCTTTGATACGTCCGGGGGGCGGACCACTTTCTGATGACGCCGGGCGGGGTCCCCTTTGTGGACGCGCATGTCCACCTGTGGAACCTGTCGCGGCTCCGCTACGCGTGGCTGACCCCGCCTTTCACGGACGGGGGGCCGAACGGAAACGTATCGACCATCGCCACCACCTACCTGCCCGCCGACTATGCGCGGGAGGCGGCCAACTGGCCGGTCGCAGCCTATGTGCATGTCGAGGCCGGTGCCGATCCCGCTCAGGCGCTGGAGGAAACCGCCTGGCTCGAGGACCTGGGGGACGGCCCCGCCGGCATCGTCGCCTTTGCCGCGCTGGACCATCCGGACCTGAACGAGCTGCTCAGGGCACAGGTCACGCATGGTCGGGTGCGGGGCGTGCGTCACATAACCAACTGGCACCGCGACCCATGCCGGACCTACACACCCCGCGACGTGACGGGTGACGAAGACTGGCAGCGCGGCTTTGCGATGCTGGCGAACCACCTCCTGTCGTTTGATTGCCAGGCCTATCCCGGCCAGTTCCCGCGCCTTGCCTCGCTGTTCGAGCGACATCCGAACATCCCCGTGATCGTGAACCATGCCGGTATGGGCGTGGGATCCGACAGGCAGGGTGTGGCCGAGTGGCGGGCCGGCATGACCGCCCTCGCCGCCCTGCGTCATGTCGCGGTCAAGGTTTCCGGCCTCGGCTTCGTCTGGCGGCCGATCGACCGGGCCGCAGCTATCGATCGCGTGCGCGAGACGCTCGAAATCTTCGGCGCGGACAGGGTCCTGGTCGCCAGCGATTTCCCGACCGACCGGCTGTTCGGCAGCTTCGACGACATTCTAGGCCTGATTGCCGACGCAACTGCCGACCTGTCGGACGCCGACCGACGTGCCGTTTGGGGCCGCAACGCCGACCGCTTGTACCGCCTTGGCTTGAGCATCTGAGGAAGACGCCGTGATACCCAATCCGCTGACCGGGGTCGTCTTCCACTGGCTGGGCGGCCTCGCCTCTGCCAGCTTCTACGTGCCCTATCGCGGCGTAAAGCGCTGGTCGTGGGAGATCTATTGGCTGACGGGCGGCATCGTATCCTGGCTTGTCGCGCCCTGGTTCTTCGCCAGCCTGCAAACGCGCGACCTGCTGGGCGTACTGTCTGCCGCGCCGACCCCCGCGCTGGTCTGGCCGGTCGTGTTCGGGATGCTGTGGGGATTCGGCGGCCTCACCTATGGATTGACCATGCGCTATCTCGGGCTGTCGCTCGGCATGGCGGTGGTGCTGGGGCTCTGCACCGTATTCGGCACACTGATCCCGCCCATTTTCCAGGGCGACTTCGCGTCCAAGCTGCTGGACACGGCGAGCGGCAACATCATCCTGCTCGGCCTCGCCATAACGCTTGCCGGCATCATCCTCGTGGCCTTGGCCGGCGCGGCCAAGGATCGCGCGCTTTCCGCGGAAGAAAAGACGGCGGCCGTGGCGGAGTTCGATTTTAGCCGCGGTGTGTGGGTCGCGATCTTCTCGGGGATCATGTCCTCCTGCTTCGCCTTTGGATTAGCTGCGGGCGAGCCGATCAAGGCCCTGTCCGGGGCCGCTGGCACGGGCCCATTATGGACCGGGCTGCCGGTCCTGTGCCTGGTCATGTTCGGCGGTCTGCTGACCAACGCGGCCTGGTGCGCGTACCTGATCGTGCGCAATCGCAGCGCGGGAGAGTGGTTCGGCCGTGTGGCGGCGGCCCCGAACTCTCCGGCAGGCACCAGCACGCCGGCCGACCGCCCCGCCCCGTTCGAGCCCGCCTATCTCGGCGACGGCACGGTGGTGCCGGGTCGAGCCCCGCTCGCTCGCAACTTCCTGCTCTGTGCGGTCGCGGGCGCGGCCTGGTACTTCCAGTTCTTCTTCTACACCATGGGCGAAAGCCAGATGGGGCGCTTCGGCTTCTCCAGCTGGACGCTCCACATGGCTTCCATCATCATCTTCGGGACGCTTTGGGGCTTTGCGTTTCGCGAGTGGCGCGCGGCGGCACTGGGGGTGCGGGCGACCGTCTGGAGCGGCGTCGCGCTGCTGGTCGGGGCAACGGTGGTGATCGGCTATGGCAACATGCTGGGGGTCTGAATCGATGCGAACACGCCTCCTTCTCGCCGCCTTATTAGTTGCCGGTTCCCCACCGGGCGCTGCTGCACCAAAGGCCACGACATACGCCAACCCGATCATCTTTGCGGATTATTCGGACCCCGACGTGATCCGCGTCGGACGCGATTACTATCTCGTCTCGTCCTCCTTCCACCTGTCGCCGGGCATCCCGGTGCTGCACTCGCGTGACCTGGTGCATTGGCGGATCATCAGCCACGTCCTGCCCCGCCTGACGTTCGCGCCCGAATACGACATGCCGGGCCCGCACACGCTGAACGACACCATCTCCAAGCCGGTCGGCGGCACGCGCTATGCGGGCGGAGTGTGGGCGCCTTCGATCCGGTTCCACAAGGGCCTGTTCTACGTCTATTGGGCAACGATCGACGAAGGCGTCTTCATGGCGACCACCAAGGACCCTGCCGGTTCCTGGAGCAAGCCGGTCAAGGTTGTCGACGAGCGTATGCTCGAGGACCCGTGCCCCTTCTGGGACGAGGACGGCACCGCCTGGCTGGTCCACAGCCGACACGGGGCCGGTCCCCTTGTCCTGCGCCGCATGAGCACGGATGGCCGCCACGTGCTCGACGCGGGCAAGGTGATCGTCGAGGACAAAGCGAGGCTGCCGATCCTGGAAGGGCCCAAGCTCTACAAGCGCAACGGCTGGTACTACATCCTGGCCCCCTTCGGCGGCGTGGAGAAGGGCGCGCAGGTGGCGCTCCGCTCCCGAAACATACAGGGCCCCTACGAACAGCGCGTCGTGCTGGCGCAGGGCGCTACCGCGCTCGAAGGCCCGCACCAGGGGGGCTGGGTGGAGACGCCGTCCGGAGAGGGGTGGTTCATCCACTTCAACTCGACCGGTTCGTTCGGCCGGATCACCTACCTCGAACCGCTCCGCTGGGAGAAGGATTGGCCCGTGATTGGCGACCCCGTGCCCGGACGGACGTACGGCCAGCCGGTCGCGACGCACGCGATGCCGAACACGGGATCGCCACCGACCACCGACACCATCCAGACTTCCGACGAGTTCTCCAGCTCCCGCCTGGGTTTGCAGTGGGCGTGGAACCACAATCCCGACGACCGGGCCTGGAGCCTGTCGGCACGGCCCGGCTTCATGCGGCTGACCGCGCTGCCCGCCGATCATCTGGTCACCGCCCGCAACACGCTGACCCAGATCCTGCATGGGCCATCCAGCCGGATCACCACGCGCCTGGAGGCAAGCCGGATGACGGACGGACAGCGCGCGGGTCTGACCCTGTTCGGCGTTCGCCCGAGCTGGATCGGCCTGGTGCGCGAGGGTGGCGTGACCCGCATCACGCTGGCCAGCGAGGGACGGGAAACGCCCGGCCCCACCCTCACCGCCGCCATGGTCATCCTGTCGGCCGAGGTCACGCCCGACCAGCGCGTCCGCTATGCCTACAGCCTCGACGAGGGACGCAGCTTCGTGGGGTTGGGCAAACCGATCCAGCTCGCGCGCTTCTCCTGGTGGAAGGGGTCGCGACCGGCGCTGTTCACCTTCACGCGCGGACAGACGGGCGGCTTCGTGGATGTCGACTGGTTCCGGGTGACGCGATGATCGACCGCCGCCTCTTCATCGCCGGATCGGCAGCGCTCGCCGCCTCGAGGCGTGCGCGGGCTGCACAACAGGCAAGCGAGCCGGCTACGGGCAGCGTCGCTTCCGATGCGCCCGAGTTCCGGACCGGCAACCCGCGCTGGCAGGGGGCTTACGACAAGGCGCTCGACGTGCTGGCCCGCAACGTCCGGATAATGCCCTACGTTACCAAGCCGATCCTGATCGAGGGGTCGGTGTATCGCGGCATCTGGCAGGAATGCGGCCCCCACGAAGCCCTGCTCTACCGCCACTGGCGGCCCGACGTCGCCGTGAACAGCCACATGACCTTCTTCGAGCTCCAGCGCGCCGATGGCCAGCTGCCGGCGAACAACAAGGAGACGGAAACCGGCTTCGGCCAGATCCAGATGGTGGTGCCGATTGCCGCCACCGCCTGGGAGCTGGCCCAGGCCACCGGCGACGAGGCGCTGCTGCGCGCCGCCTATGCGGCCTGTTCGCGATGGGACGAGTGGTTGGTGCGCTATCGCGACACGCTCGGCACCGGGCTGGTGGAGGGTTTCTGCACCTACGACACCGGCCACGACAACAGCCCGCGCTGGGCGGGGGTGCCGAACCAGTGCCCCAACAAGAACGCGAAGGAGCACCATCCGATCGCGACGCTGCCCCGGCTCTGCCCGGACCTTTCCGCGACGGTACATGGCGGGCGCCGAGCGCTCGCGGCGATGGCGCGTGCGCTCGGCAGGGGAGCCGAGGCGGACAGGTGGGACGAGCGCGCGGATGCAATTCGCCGCACGATCCTGGCGCGCCTCTGGTCGGCAGGCGACGCCGCCTTCTATGACCGTGACCCGCAGGGGCGGTTCGTTCGCGTGCGCGGCGACGTGCTGACCCGCATGTGCGGCGAGCATGTGCCCGACCAGGGTATGTTCGACGCGATGTGGGACCACCAGCTGGGCGACCCGGCCGCCTTTTGGACACGCTTCCCCCTGCCCTCCATCGCCGCCAATGACCCGACTTTCGTGCGCCCCATCCCCGCTAACAGCTGGGGTGGCGCCTCGCAGGCGCTGACCGCGATGCGGGCGGGTCGGTGGTTCGACCATTACGGCCGCTCCGCCGAGTTCGGTCACATGATGACTCGCTGGTGCGAAGCGATCATGGCCGACATGACCTTCCGCCAGCAGATCGATCCGCAAACCGGCGTGTTCACCGGCGGCGAGGACCGGCCGGACTACTCGCCCTGCGCGCTGGTGATGGTCGAGAACAGCTGGCGTCTGGTTGGCATGACGGAAGAGGGCGGCACCGTTCATTGGAACGTCCGTCCTCGGCACGCTGCCGCGCGGGAGACGGCGGTATCGCGGCGGGTCGGCGGTGGTCGCCGCGCGGCCATGCGCTACCAGGAGGACACGGCGGAACTCAGCCTCAACGGCCGCGTCATCGCGCGCGTTTCCGGTCATGCACGTCTTGTCACCGACGCCACGGGCCGTCCCGTAGGACTGGTCGGCATCGAGCCCCGGACGGAGCGGGTTACGGTCCAATTTCCGGACTCGTCGCCGCGCAACTTCCGTCTGCGGTCGAACAAGCATGTCCCGCTCGGCTGACCCCTCCGCCATCTGGCCGCACGGGCCGCTCAACTGCTCAGCAGCCCTGCGGCCACGAACCACAAGGTAACGTTCAGGTCATCTGGGCGGTTTCCAAGATCAGGCGCGGATTCATAATCCCTAGAAGACCGATCTAAGCATCTTGGGATCAACGTCGGTGCGGCCCGCTATCATTTCAGCAACGCTCGCGTGCCACCGAGCCACGAGCAACTCCTACGTCCCGGAGATCACTCCGTCGGCACCGTTCCGCGTGGCCGGCGACAGCCCGACCGGGCTGATGAACGAGATAGTCCCGCAGCTCGCGTTCGAGGGTGGGGCAGCCCACGAGACCGAGGGTCTGGACGCGTTCGACCAGGATGTGCTCGCGGCGCTGGGCGACGCCGATATCGTCCGGCTCTGCCGGGCAGGCGGCATCGGACTGGCCAGCGTGGTCAGCGCGTCGTTCCCGCGGTTGGAGCGGCTCCCGACAGCTCACAATACTGCCTGCCCGACCACGATCGCCGCGATCACGGCTTTCCGCCGCTAACTCCCCGATCCTCGCTATCGGCCGCGAGGCAGAGCGTAGGCAATGATCGAGTCACCCAGCCTGGTGCCCAGCGAGCCATGGCCGCCGGCGACCACGACCACGAACTGCCGACCCGAGGCGGGCGACTGGTACGTCATGGGCGTCGACTGCGCTCCGTTCGGTAGCCGGGCCCGCCACAGCACCTTGCCGGTGCCGACGTCATAGGCGCGAACATAATAGTCGAGCGCCGAATTGAGGAACGCGACACCGCCCGCCGTCGTCATCGGCCCGCCCAGCGTTGGCACGCCGAGCTTGAGGGGCAACGGCAACGGCGCTTCGTCCCGAATGGTGCCGTTCCTGTGCCGCCACGCCACCTTGCCCGTCACCAAGTCCAGCCCCGCGACATAGCCCCAGGGAGGCGACTGGCATGGCAGGCCCAGCCTGGACAGAAAGGGGTTGAGCGCCACCGCGAAGGGCGCTCCCTTGTTAGGGTTCAGCCCGTGCTCGGTCGCACCCCCTCGGTCGGAGCCGCCGGCCGGCCCGCCCGTATCGTTGCTACCACCCGCCTCGTGCTGCGGGATCAGCTGGTCGACGAACGCCATGTAGTTGGGATGGGCGAAGGCGACCTGACGC